>DATMLG010000080.1:0-5714 GCA_035570675.1 Verrucomicrobiia bacterium
TTCCCCATCTTGATTCCTTCACCGCAGCGCGGCAACCGCAAAGATGCCTCCGGAGCGGTCCTTTTGGGTTTTGGCTTCGTTTCGGCTCAGTTACAGGCCACTGCGGGCATGCTCCTTCGCCAAAGCCTCGCCAAAACCCAAAAACCCTCGCTCCAGACAGCAACGTCAGGCCACACGATTTCTTACAGCGCCCCAAGGAGAAGCGGCGGTCCGGCCTGTGCCGTGCCCGCCGTTTCCTGTTCACCAACTGCCGTTATTAACGGTCGTGACGGGAATGCCCTTCGTGCCTCCCGTAATCACGATGCTCAAACCGGTCGTGGCGGTCATACCGCCCGTACCAACCACCGCGATAATAAGGCCCGCAATCACCGCCGCGAACAACGACCGGACCCGCACAGCCCCCGGAGAAAAACGCCGCGGGCGCAAATATGGGCGGGGGCGGCAGAAACGCCGGCACACGGAACGGAAACGGGTTCACCACGACCGCGAACCCTCCCGCCTGCGCCGACGCGCCAGCCGCACCAATGCCCATCGCTATGAGACCGAGTAGAATTAGTTTTTTCATATGAAAGGATTGACGCCGGCCATCAAACTTCCTTCAACGGGCCAAAAACGACATTAATGACTGTCTGACAATGAGTTGCAAGGCAGTCCCCTCCAAATGAATAAAGAAGATTTCTTTGCGTCTGAAGCGCCTTCCATTGCCGTCTCTTTGACTGGTAGGAGACAAGGTTACGAGTCTCTACATTCGCGTTTGCAGCCAGCCAGAAGAATTCAGCTCGGCCAAAATTGCGCCGTGCAAACTTTGCAACCAATCTTTTTCTCCGAACTGCTGCAGATGACCACCCCGTCATAATCGCGCCGCCCTGCCGGCCGCCGGCTCCGCAGTTTCCTCCGAGTTCCGCCGTCTGTGCCGGCAAAGCGTCTCAATTTGCACCGGCTGCCTCCCACCCCGAACGCCGTTCCGTAGTTCCCGGCGCCATTCTCCGTACAGAAGCGGAAGTAATTATGCGTGCAAAAACTCTCCTTGCTGATTATCTTGAGTTCATGGATTTTCTGTCATGCGCAGAACCAATTACGCGCCCGGACAGTTCGCAACATGGCCGTTGCCAAGCCGTCTTAGCTGTGTTAAATCCTGAGCCCGAATTGCCGACCAGCTTATGAAGAAATCCTCAGTCCGGCTCCGGACCATTCTTGCCGTCCTGCTTGCGGCGATGTTGCATCCGGGTTCGGCCGCCGCCCAGGATCAGCCCGCGGACGCTTCGTCCACCTCCAATCTCCTCATTTCCGCCGCCGGCTCCACCAACCGCGCCGCCTGGCAGCAACATCTCACCCTAGGACCCGGCGACATCTTGAGTCTCTCGCTCTACGGCGATCCCACGCCGTCCGAGATCTGGCCCAACGTGGTAATCGAACCGGACGGACGCATCAACTATCTCGAGGCCCGCGAGATCCCCGCCGCGGGATTGACCATTGATGAATTGCGGACCAACCTGGACGCCGCTCTTCTCGGCTCCAGCAACTACCTCGCTCCCCACGTCATCATCACCCCTGTCCTCATCACCAGCAAAAAATACCTGGTGCTCGGCGAGGTCGTGAACAAGGGGGTGTTTACGCTGAACCGGCCGATGACGGTCATCGAGGCCATCGCCCAGGCGGGTGGCCTGGAAACGGGCGTCTTCGAGCACAACACCGTGGAACTCGCCGATCTGTCGCACAGCTTTCTCGTGCGTGACGGGCATCGCCTGCCCATTGATTTCGAAAAACTTTTCCAGGATGGCGACCTCGCCCAGAACGTTCCCCTCGAACCCGGCGACTACCTTTACTTCGCCTCATCGGGCGCCAACGAATTATATGTGCTGGGCGAAGTGCAATCGCCGGGCATCGTGCCTTTCACCCCTTCATCCAGCATCATCGGCGCCATCACCACCCGTGGGAGCTTTACCGCCCGTGCCTACCGCGCCCGGGTGCTGATCGTCCGCGGCTCGCTGTCGCACCCGCAAACCTTCGTGGTGAACACGTCCGACATATTAAAGGGCAAGACCGGCAATTTCCGGCTCATGCCGCGCGACATTATTTTCGTCTCCGAAAAGCCGTGGCAGTTCGCCGAGGATTTGCTGGATCAAGCCACGCAGGCCTTCATCACCTCATTGGTCGTCACCTATACCGGCGACAAGGTCGGGCCGTTCTTCTCACCCATCGTCCACTGAACCATGAAAAACCTCGGCATCCTTTGCGGTCTGGCGGCGGCGATGGCGCTGATGGCCGGTTGTGCCAGCACTGGCTCGGGCCCCGGCAAGTTCCCCGAGCTGGCGGCTCCCTCCGCTGTCATCATCACCAACCAGCTTGATGCCTCGCTCCTGCAGCCCCCGACCGCTGCATTTGTCCTCGGCCCGGGCGATCAATTGGATCTCGAAATGACCGGCAACGCCGCCTCGCGTGCGACGGTCACTGTGGGTCTGGATGGCAAGATTTATTACTCATTGCTGCCGGGGATTGATGTCATGGGCCTGACGGTTGACCAGGCCCGCGCCCGCGTGGAGGCGGAGCTTTCCAAATATGTCATCCAATCGAAAATCTCCATGTCCCTGCGGCTCGTCGGCAGCGAATATGTCTGGCTGGTCGGACGCATGAGCCGCCCCGGCATTTATCCCATGCCCGGCCCCATGACCCTGCTGGAGGCGCTCACCATGGCCGGCGGCACCGCCAGCGCCCTCTCCGCCGTGAACACCGTGAATCTCGCCGACTTGCGCCACAGCTTCGTCATGCGCCAGGGCCGGGTGTTGCCGGTCAATTTTGTCAGCCTCCTCCAGGAAGGCGACATGTCCCAGAACATTTACCTTCAGCCCAACGATTTCGTTTTCATCCCGTCCTCCCTTTCGCAGGAGGTTTATGTGCTGGGCTCGGTCGTGACACCCCGCACCGTGCCTTTCTCGGACCCGATGACGCTCATCTCCGCCATTGCCGGCGCCAATGGCCCGGCCGACAACGCGTACCTGGGCCACGTTGCGATTGTGCGCGGCTCGCTCAGCCAGCCTCAGCTCATCGAAGTTGACTACAATGCCGTTCTGCGGGGCAAGGCCCCGAATGTCCTCCTCGAGCCCGGAGACATCGTTTACGTGCCCCTTTCGCCTTATCGCTACATCACCGACTACGCCAACTTGATCGTGAATACTTTCGTCCGAACCTGGGCGGCCAATATGGGCACCCGTGCCGTCGAGGGCACCACCACCGTGGGCGTCGCCGTGCCGGTCGGACCCACGGGCCATTAGCGCGCGCAGGGCCCGGCCGGGAACGATTTGCAGTTTGAAGATGCGGCAATCAGAAGTTTGCAACAACGTAACTTGTAGTAACAGCGTCTGACCCCCAACCTCAACCCTGCGTAAAGCGCGTTTGAACCAACGCCATCTCTGCGCCCGGTGCGATGACGGACTGATGCTTGACCGAGTATGCTCAAATCGAAGGCTCCAAAAGCTTCCAGTGGGCGCGTGAAACGGAACACCCGTACAGGCGCCTCCCGGGCCGGTGGCCCTCCTTCTCCACCCGCGGGCATTCTTTCTCCCGTCACCAAAACAGCAGTCGCCGTTTCCCCGCCCAAACTCGATCTTGCCGAAAAAATCAAGGAACTCGTCCTGCTTGCCCAGGAACAGGGCAATCTCACCTACAGTGATATCCTCGATGTCTTTGCGGGCCATACCGTCACACCAGAACTGCGCGATGAGATTTACCTCAAGCTGCATAATCTTGAGGTCGCCATCGTGGACCAGGCCGAGGTTGAACATGCCCACCCCCGTGCCGACGAGGACGAGGGAAAGGGCAGGCTGGACATCCTCGACGACCCCGTCCGCATGTACCTCAAGCAGATGGGCCAGACACCGTTGCTCAACCGCGAGCAGGAGGTCGAGGTGTCGCGCCGGATTGAAAGCGCCGAGGAGGCGGTCACCCGCGCCTTTCACGGCTTCGGCTTCGCGGCCAAGGAACACATTGCCCTCGCCGAAAAACTCCTTAGCGAACCGCCCAAGGAACGCTTTGACCGCGTCATTCTGGAGAGCAAAATCGAACACCGCGACAAGCACCTCGCGAAACTGCGCAAATTGATCGACACCGCCCGCCTCCTCGACCGTCAGGCGGACGCAAAATACGAGCAATGGCAGGCCTGCGCCTCCGCGCGCCGCCGGCCACAACTTTATTCCGCCTTCAAGAAACTCGATGCAAAGCTCCAGCGCCTGTTCCCGGAATTTTGTTACAAACAGAAGGTCATCGAGGAGATGATGCTCGTCGCCGGAAACATCCGCGACAAGATGGCCCACTTCCTCGCATCCTGTGCCGATCCGGAGGTGCAACGTCCGCGTCCAGAACCGCTGGCCCTGATGGAGTCCGAATCCCACAAGTTGAGGGCCCTGGAACGGTTCGTCCGCATGCCCTGCGCGGAGTACCTTCGGACCATCTCCCAGCTCAACCCTCATTGTGAGCGCGCCCTTCAAGCCAAGGGCGAAATGGTCGAGGCCAACCTCCGCCTCGTCATTTCCATCGCCAAAAAATACACCAACCGCGGCCTGTCCTTCCTCGACCTCATCCAGGAGGGCAACATCGGCCTGATGAAAGCCGTCGAAAAATTCGAATACCGCCGCGGCTACAAATTCTCCACCTATGCCACCTGGTGGATCCGCCAGGCCATCACCCGCGCCATTGCCGACCAGGCCCGCACCATTCGCATCCCCGTCCACATGATCGACATCATCAACAAGCTGACGCGGGCTCAAAAGCGGCTGTTGCAGGACTTCGGCCGCGAACCCACCACCGAGGAACTCGCCGAGGAAATGGAATTCCCCGTCGACCGCGTCCGCGCCATCCTCAAGATGGCGCAGCAGCCCATTTCCCTCCAGACTCCCGTGGGTGAGGACACCGCCACATTTGGCGACCTCATCGAGGACAAATCCTCAGAAAGCCCCTCCGATGTGACCGGTTTCAGCCTGTTGAAGGATAAACTCGTCAATGTCCTGGCCGGCTTGAACGAACGCGAACGCCAGGTCCTCGAGTTGCGCTTTGGCATGGGGGATGGCAACCCGCGCACCCTTGAGGAAGTCGGCCGCCAGTTCAATGTCACCCGCGAACGCGTCCGCCAGATCGAAGCCAAGGCGCTGCGCAAAATGCGCCACCCCACTCGCATCCGTCAGCTTCAGGGGTTCCTCGAACTTCAAGCCGTGCAATAACGTCGATTTTTGGCCTGAAGGCCAATCCGCTCTTGCCTCCGGCGGCGTCTTTCCTTAAAAACCGCCCATGTCAGTTGCCAAAACCATGCCTCTAAAACCAGTCCAGGGACCGGAGTTCGATTTGTCCGCCTATCTCACCGCCTGTACTGCCTCGGTCAACGAGGCTCTCGACCATTTCCTGCCGCCGGCCACCGCCAAACCCGCGACCATTCACAAGGCCATGCGTTATTCGCTCTTTGCCGGCGGCAAACGCATGCGGCCCGCTCTATGCCTCGCCGCCGCCGATGCCTGCGGCGGCCGCCATTCCGCCGCCATGCCCCTGGCCTGCGCCGTCGAATGCATTCACACTTATTCCCTGATCCACGACGACCTCCCGGCCATGGACGACGACGACTATCGCCGCGGCAAACTTACCAATCACAAGGTATTCGGCGAAGGCGTGGCCGTGCTCGCCGGCGACGCCCTCCTGACCCAGGCCTTCGAGATTGCGGCCCAATGGCA
>DATMLG010000081.1:0-7835 GCA_035570675.1 Verrucomicrobiia bacterium
CCGGAAGCATGCAAATAAAGCAACGGCACCTGTTTTAGTTTGGTTTGCATTGGGGTTGAGTCTGTTATTTCAGCCAGCCATCAGGCGGCCATTCATCATGGCTCAAGTTTGGTCAGAACCTGACCCCCAGCCCGAGGGTGAGGCGGTAGTCATCCTGCTGGGGCACCACGCCGCTGCTCTCCGCCCGGGGATTCCCGGTGCGGTCCCAGACGAACGACACATCCAGATCAAACCGTTTCGTGAGTTCGACGGACAGCGTGCCCACGGCGTGTTGGAGGGTTTCGCCGACCTCGGGGCTGGTGTATTGTCCCGAGTATTGCAGAATCAGCTCAATGCGCCGCGTGATTTGCCAGTCAAAATCGGTGCCAAACGCCAGCGCCGCCTGGCCCCGGGTCGTGGATTCGGTGCCCTCGACGGAATCAAACCACGTTTGCTGGTAGGCCGGGCCGAGCGAGATGTTCCATTCCAAAATGCTCCGATCAAGGATGTCATAACCCACACCACCGCCAATCATGGCCCGGTCCGCAATGTTCTGAAACGGGTCGCTGAAATATTCGGCCTGCGGCAGGATGACGTAGAGACGGCGCGAGAACCAGTAGTCAAACTCCGCGTTCACGCGGTGATTGTTCTCGCTCTCCACGTCGTTCAGACTGCTGACGTTGCCGAGGTAGTCGAGCTTGAAGCGCGTGCCCGGCGTGCGCCGTTGCAGGCTGGCCTGCGCGTCGTAATCCACCGACTTCGTGTTGCCCGCGCGCAACGCGAACCCCAGTGAAATCCTGCCCGTCCAGTAGTCCCCCTCCTTGGATCCGCCGGGCGTGATGCTTTGCAGTTCGCTGCGCGGGAAAGTGCGCGGGTCCGCGCCGCCCACGATGACCAGATCCGGTGTAATCACAACCGGCCCTTTTAACCCCTCCTGATTTACCAACAGCATTTCGTTCAGATGAGGAGACCGCACCTGGCGGATGTCCTTCCAATCGAACGTAAGTTCTTTCAACTCGTCACTGTCAAACTCCAGTTTCTTGTCCTGCATCGCCTCAATGCTGCCTTTCAACCACTCGCCGGATTTAAGCTGAATCCAGTCGAAGCCGTCATCCGGCGGAACCCAGCTCAGATCGGGCAGCGCGGAATTCGTCCGCACGGCGGCCACACCGTTGGTGCCGGAAACAAGATTGGTGACGACGACGTAGTTGGTGACGACCACCATGTTCGTCACCACCACGTAGTTGCTGGCGGCGGGGGGCTGGAGGGAATTGACGGAATCAGCTCCGAAGCCCGGGACCGCCGACGCAAGGAAAAGCAGCGCAAACACCACGCTCACGTTCCGACACTTGTTGATTGTGATTCTCATTTCGGGCCGGTGGCGGTCATGCGCACGGCGAGAAACCGGTAAATCAAGGCGGCAATCAGCACGATAACGACCAGCAGAATGCCCTTCCAGAAGGCGTAGTCCACTATTTCCTTGCCACCGGTTTGCGCCTGCTGAACCGCCGGGGCGACCTGCGTGGAAAGTTTGGCAAGGTTGGTCGAGTCGAGAGTCTGATTCAGGGTGACAAGCAGCTCGGTAAGCTGCCGGGCTGCAGCTTCGAGCTGCACCGCCGTCTGTCCGTAGTCCTGGATGCGGAACGGCTGGGCGTTGGTGTCCGGCGGTCCGGCATTGTTCGTTTCGCCGACGCCAAAGCGTTTCATCAGGGCGGTGAAGGTTGTGAGCGTCGTGTTCAAGGAATCGGACATTTGCGTTCCTGATGTCATGAGCGACGAGACATTTGTTTCCTGTGACTGAAGCGCCTTGAGGATTTCCTCGCGCTCGGCGCTGACCTGACCGGGCAGTTGCTCGGCCACCCGGGAGACACGATCCACCGAGGCGGCGATTTGTGTGGTGTTCGTCACCAACTGCTGCACGGAGGGCATCTCCATCGAGTTAATGCTCAGGAGTTCGATTTGCCAGCGCAACAACGTTGGCATCTGCTGGGTCACATAGAGAGCGCGCTCGGCAAACAGCCGCGTCTGGGCAATCTCGCGCACGGCCGGGTCCAGACCGGTGAGCGGATCCACATTGAGCAGGTTGAACACGCTGTCGAGCGTATCCGCACCGGACTTGTTCGCCTGCCCCACTTGCGAGGCGAAACCAACCGCCCGCACCGCCATCACGTCCTCCGGAAGCGGATTCCGGCGACGCCATTCCTCAATCGCCTGGTGCAACTCCGTCATTTGTTTTGGCGTCAGCACCGTGCCGGCGAACCGCCAGATTTCCGTCTCGGCGTTCCGGGCGCTTTCAAGCATCGGCAGGGCGGAATCGCCGTAAACTTTGGGCATCCAGTGCTCCTCAAGGCTCATCCGCGTCGCCGTGACAAAAACGATCATGTCGAGCAGATTGGCGATCTCGTTCGGTCCGGAGGCGATGGAACAGGTCTGGGTGCTGATCGCAATTTTCCATTTCAGAATTTCCACGGGATCCGGCGCGTTGGTGCCGTGTCGAAGCTTGCCCGCGGCGATGGTCATCCCCGTCGAGTATGAGTCTGCGAACCGCAGCAACGTCTCCTGGACCTCCACGGGGTCAACCGCGGGCTTGCCTTGATTGCCCGGGGTGACGGCCCGGACGGTCTGGCCTGGAACCTTCATTACGGTCCGCATCAGGCCGCAACCCGTGCCCAATGTCACCAGCAGGAGACCCAACCACACCGGCAGCCAGCCCATGGCGGACAGCCAGCGCCCCGCGCCCGCGATTTTTTCAAATTTAGCGCGCATAGGGCATTTGCTCCTTGATCTGATAGGTCACGGGCGGGTCCGCCGCGGCAGTGACGCCATACATGACCGTTTCATTACTGCGGATCTTGGTGCGCACGCCGTACTGGCCTTGGGCTGTCCCGCCGAGACTTTTCGTCTTCCGATCGACCAGCGCGGTGCCTGCGGCGGTCAACGTGACATTGACCGGGGTTATTTTTCCGTCCTGAACCTCGACTTCGATCTCCGCCGGTTGTGATATGACACGATTGAGGAAAGTGATCTGCAACCGTTGACGGCCCGGCGCAAACGCGAGGCGCAAGATGCCGCCCGGCGGCGGGGTCAAGTCCGAGAAAACTTTCTGGAAAACCTGCGTGTTCTCATCGAAGCGCGCCACATCCCAGGACAGGTCATTGGTTGAATCGGCATGGAAATCAACATACCCGGTGTTCGCGCGGGGCCTGGGCGGGTTGGCGTTCGGACTGGCGCAACCGGGGGCCAACAGCCCGAACAACACAAGCAGCAGCAGAGACAGGATGCCTGCCGCCGTTTTAACCCATTTCCTGCTCACGTCACCCGATGAGCGGCCGGGAGGCCGCCATGCGCAGGTTGAGCGCCCGGTTGATTTCATCTTTGACGAGTTTGATTCATTTGATGGCAGTTTCAAATCTATTTCGACCAGCAACCTCATTCAGGAGTTTCCAGGGGAAGTGGTGCGCGTGGCGGGAGTTGAACCCACAACCTGCGGCTTCGGAGGCCGACACTCTATCCAATTGAGCTACACGCGCAACCGTCCGTGGCCGATCCACGAACCTGGCACATGGTAAACCATCGGCGCGCCACGGCAAGCAAAACCGCCGGCCTGAACTAATCTCAAGCGAAGAACGCCTTCAGCCGTTCCGCATTGATATGACGGGCAGATATTCGCCCTTGAATTCCCGACGCCACCACGCACCGGTGGCGCGGCGCTCCTGCCAGGTGGTGAAATGATATTCATAGACTTCCGCCCGGATGTATCTTGGCGGCGCGTCGGGAAACGGGTTGCGTTGCAGCAGGTCGAGGACTTCGGGCGAGCCTTGCAACAATCGGACGCAAAAGTTCACGAACCAGGGATTTTCGCGGTAGTTTCCCAGCGCGGCGAACCACATCTGCCAGTCGAGCCGGGGCTGATGCGGTGCGACGAAGCGCGGCCGTCGCGTGACATCGCCGGCCTTATACTTGAATTCGTACGGCAACCAGTTCTGACCGTCGTTGCTGCCTTCGATGATGATTTCGGGACGGGTGGTGGTCATCACCGCGAACAACCCGTAGGTATTGACGCTGCGAAAGGGTTCTGTCCATTCCGCAAACGGCCATGATTGGATCAGGCCCGCTTGATAAAACACCTGGGGCACGCTGATCAGCATCACAATCAGGGCGAAAGGCAAGGTCAACCAAAGTGGCCAGCAGCGGGGCGTTTTGGTACCGGGAGTGGGTGAAGCACGCGACGGCGGCTTTTCAGACTGCGCGATGCGCGCGCGCCATTTTGCGGGAACCAGCTTCAGCAGCATCGCGTCGTCGAGCAGTAACACACAAAGCGCGAGGGTGAGCAGGTTGAAGAAGCAATAGTTGCCGGTGAGAAAGATGATGACCTGCAACAGGACCAAAAGCAGAAACCCGACAAATCTCGGACGGCGCGGCGTGAAGATCAGGAACGGGATGGCGAGTTCAATGACGAACATAATCACGACGCAGGCTGACTGAACGCCGTGAGGCAATTGGTGAGCGTACCAGCCGATCCATGTCGGCAGCGGCTGGGTTTCGTAATGGAAGTTGAGCGCGCGCAGCTTGGACCAAGATTCGTCGCCGCTGACAAGTTTGACGAGGCCGGACTCGAACATCAACCGGAAGAGCAGCCAGCGGAGGAGCCAGAGGACCAGTCGCGATGGTGGCGCGGGGCGGCCGATTCCCGGCAGCAGTTGCGGTGGCGCGAAAAAAATTGCGAGCAGGCCGGTTTCGAGAAGCAGGTTATCCCACTGGAATCCCAGAAACTCCCGGCACACGGTGGCGAGCGAAAGGTAAACCAGCCAGAGCAGAAAAAGACACGACGCCGGCGCGATATCGAAGACAACCAGAATGGAAATTGCGATGCCCGCACCGCACAGGAAATGCAGGAACTTGTCGCCCGCGTTGAACCAGCAGAGCGTCGGCAATTCCTGATACCGCGACAGGCCCACGCCGGTTTGATCGAACTGTGTTCGCGCGCTCTTCATCAACTGCGCGGCGGGCAGGATGCCATCGTGACCGCTCAATCCCATGATTTGCGTGCCCAGCGACAAAAACGCGCACAGATAGACGAGGCCCAGAGAACGCAGAAACACCCAACGTACCAGCGAGTAACCGGGCATGGTGGCATCGCGGCCACAAAACATCCGCGTCAGAAAGGAAAAGAAGGTGCGGCGCGTGGCGATGAATTCGTAGGCCGCCTCGGTGACGGGCGCGACGCCGGGAACATCAGTGTAAAGCCACAACGGCCAGCGGAGGTACGGATTATGCGCGAGGGAGCGAAAAACGGCTTCGGCGCCGTCGAACACCGTGCCGTCGATTTCAATCAGTTGGACGGCGGCATCGAGGCGGTCGCGGGGCAATTCGGGAAATTGCTCGGCCACACGCGCGTCCTGCGAGGCAATATAACCAACACGGTCGGCGGTGGTCTGCTGCCAGCGGATGATCCAGAATTTGCAGAAGTTGCAATTTCCGTCGTAGATCATCAGCGGTTTCGCCGGGCGCGAAGCCACGTGTATCGCCGGTTGTTTCACCGCCATAACCAGTAACGCTTTCCGCGCCGGTTGCCAACCATTGCCGGGGGAGACGATTTGCGTTCCGGGTAAAATAAGGCTATGTTCTTTGCGTAATCGTATTTGCTAATAACCATAACCGTTTCGCAAAGCGAAAGGATCCCGCATGAAAGACACGTTTCAGACAAATCATTGGATCAAAACCCACGGCGACCTGGCCCTCGATCTCGTGCGCATGTACCTGGGCATCGGGCTGATCATCAAGGCGGTTTATTTCATGGGCCATTCGGATTATCTGATGCAGATGATGGACACCATGGGCAGCACCTGGTTCGCGCCGGCGATCCTGGTGCATTATGTCATCCTGGCGCATCTGGTCGGCGGAATCTGCCTGACGCTCGGCTTATTCACGCGGACGGCGGCGCTCGTGCAGCTTCCGATTCTGGTATCGGCGCTGTTTTACGTGCATCTGCCGCACATGGTCGCATCTGTGGAGGCGCGCCAGAGCGCGGAGTTTGCCGGGCTGGTGCTGTTTCTGCTGACGATGCTGTCCGTTTATGGCGCGGGCCGCTGGTCTATGGACCACTGGCTGGGAAAACGGGAGTTTGAGAAATTATTTGAACGCGAGGCGAACCCGGCGAAGACAAGTTGAATTCTCAACCGCGGACTAACGCCGCGGGGGTTTCGGGTCGAGGTTCTGCGACAAGTCGTCCGCAGTCACGGTGGAGGCAACTCCGTCGGGTGGCACCTCGACTTTCGCGATCCATAAGAGGCCGTTGAGGACCAGCTTGCGGAAATTATCATCGCCCCAATTCTTGTGGTAATGCGCGCCGGTGAAGCCGAAGCCGCGGCCGCCGTCGGGGCGCTCATAGGCCCAGGCGACAACTTGAGGACGGCCCGCATAGGTGGCTCCCGGCGGCACGGCGCTGAGGATCGGGATGATTCCCTGCCCCTGAAGGTGCAAATGGTAGTACCATTCATCGCGCAACGCGAAAGGTTTGACGCCGCGCGTAATGGAGTGCGCGGGCAGATTGGTGAAATCCGCGACCCAGAAGGTTTTGACGGACCAATGCGCTTCGCAATAGCCACCGAGCCAGTTCAGGAATTGCGGGCCGCCGTTGGTGGCAGGCAAATCGAGGGCGATATGGAAGCAGGCGAGACCGGCGCCGTGGCTCATCGCCGACTGCAATTGCGCAAGGTGATTTGATTGAAGGGCGGCGTGGTTGGTCCCACCGCTCATATAAAGCACAATCGCAGCCGCGCCATCGAAGGCGTCGGGCGCCGCGGGCCAGCCGTTGGTAAAAGCGACGGCCCCGACGCCGGGGACCTGGTCGAGGCATTTTTTGAGCAGCAGCACGCCGGCGTTGAATTCGTGCTCGCCCGGGCCGGCAGCGGGTGCGCCGGCGACAAGGACAATTTTCTTACTATCGTCCGCGCGAACGTCAGTGCTGATGCTGACAAATCCCAACAGAACGAGACAGCCTAGGATTTTGAACCATTTCGAGCGGTTCATGCGGTTTGGGGTGTTGTGTGGCGATGTCAAAAACCCGGTGGAAAAAAAGTTGGGCTATAATTCCTGTCAATGATTTTGGGCGGTCGCTTGCTGTCCAGCCAAATAAACGTCTGATTCGTTGTCATCGCCAAGGCACCAGCTCCGTATATTTTATCAAGCCGCACTTCAAGGAAACATTGGTACTGCGTGGCGCCGATGGTCACAAACTCATTTGTCATCAACCAAATCTGGTAGTTGCTGTTACCATAATTTGTCACGTATCCGTGTCCCAAATAGTCGTTATAGGCCATTTTCAAGAAAGCTTTGCCCTCACTAATGCTGACCCGACGCATGAGTTGCGCCTCATGCAAATTATCCATAATCAAGATGCCGGCGATCAAAATTAGAACGAATGTTATGATCCAGCGAGGATTCATGGATTATTTTCAATGCGCACCAGCACGGCCAAACCCAGGAGCACATATATTAATAATCATTTAAGCCCGTCGGGAATGGAAGCTGTTTTTCCCGCGTGACCGGGGCGGCGGTTCGTGGCATGGTGGGCGGGTGACTACGGCGGAAGCGATTCAACTGCTGGAGAAATTTCGCGCGGGCGGCACCGGACGGGACGCGGTGTTGCGGGCGTTCCAGGTCGCGCCGGTGGCGGACCTGGGTTTTGCGCGGGTGGACACGCATCGCGCTTTGCGCAAGGGTTTTCCGGAGGTGATTTTTGGCGCGGGCAAAAGCCCGGCGCAGGTGGTGAAGATCGCGGCCAAACTACTGGAGCGCGAGCAGCGCATCCTGGTGACGCGCATCACGGCGGAGCATGCGCGGGCGTTGCGCAA
>DATMLG010000082.1:0-9902 GCA_035570675.1 Verrucomicrobiia bacterium
TTCGTCAACCGCCACCGAGACAGGCCTTGATGGCCGCGTGGATTTCCTGGTTGGAAGTCCAATCGGTGACAATCAGGCTGCGCGAGCGCAGGAGGAGTTTTTCGACTTCCTCCAACGGGCGATTGAAGACAGTTTCAAGAGCAAGCGGCGGAACATCGCCAAAATCCAGGCAGACGCTGTCCGGTCCCAGACCGGGGAACAAGCTGATGATGAACGCCAGGGTGTCATGCCATAAAGCGGCGGGCATCAACTGGAGCGCTTGTTCGGCGGCAAGGCCGTCGTAATTCAAATGATGCGGCCCGAGCGAAGCGGCGTAACGGGGGTCGCGTTCAAGGATGGTTTGCACCCGTGCGCCGAGAGGGGTGCCGGGCTTGTGCTCAACGGCCACCTGGCGGGCGAAGTTCATGACTTCGTCGAGCGCGACGGCCAGGGCGTTTTTGTCATCGACCAGCAATGTCCGCACGGCAATCACGCCAAAAGCGTACAGGTCGCACGGCGAACTCAGCAGGGGAATGACTTCAAACGGGGAGCGGGCAAAGGGAATGCCCTCGGCTCCGCGCAAGGTTTCAATGACCGGACCCGGAAGTTGTTGGGGCACGGTACGGAAGCGAATCTCACCCTGCGCAAGGTTTTCGGCGGCGGAAACGTGGCCATACAAATCCACCCGGCCCGAGGGAAGGGGCAGGCGCAGCCAAAGGAGGTCGTGGGGTGAAGCCGGCGGATTTTCGGTCACGATCAGGGTGCCTTCTAGGGTGACGCGGCCCTGCTCGGGCGGCATGACTTTGCGGATCCGCACACTGCCGTTGCCCTGCCAACGTGTGCCAAGCCCTTCGGGAAGATAGATGGAAGCAGCGACGGTTCCCGCCGGGATGAAATATTTGAACTCGCTGGTTTCGACCGGGAGCGCGAAGGCGTTGCCGGGCTTGACGAGCGAGCATTTCGAAGTCCAAAGGACCGGCAGGCCGGTTCCGACTTCTTTCAGACTGACCCGAAAACTGTCCGCGCTGAGATTTAGAAAGGGCAGTTGTCGTTTTTGGACGAAGGCGCGCACCTGATGGAGCGCATCGGCCAGCAATTGCAGTTTCAAGTGGTAGTTCTCGAGGAACCGTCCCGCACGGCCGCGGCGGCCGAGGAAGAGATGGGAATTATCCTGCTGGACCTGGGCGGAATCCGTGAGCAAACGATAAACGCCCGGGAGGGCGATCTGCTTTTTTCCGTGGGTGAGGCCGGCCCAGGACTTGCCGCCGAGCAGGTCAACGTACTGGTCCAGGGCCAGCGGTGAAAAGCTCATCACCAGCATCAACCCGGCCTGTCCGTTCACATTGACCGGGCGGCCGGTTTCCGCCATGACGCCGGAGAGCGGTCGCGTGGTCGAATTCTCCGGCGCGCCGGCTGTCACGGGGACAAACTGGGTTTTGGCTCCGGCGGCAGGCTGGTAAAGATAGCGGGCCAGCGAGGCGGAATAGGCCGGCAACCCGGCGGCCTGGAGGAGTTGATCATCGCGGCACAATTCCCACGGGGTTCCGTTCTCCTGTCCGGACTGATTCGCGGGAGCAGTCCCCGGAAGAACCAGGAAGGAGGGCCGCGGGTGGGCCGATTCCCAGCCGGTGCGCAGCAACGCGGACGGATTTAATTCCTGGAAGGCCTCGAACTGTTCCTTCCAGCGCGCGTCGAGGGAAACATTGGAAAGACTTTCGCGGCAGGCGGGCAACCCGGAGTCCAGACCGTCCACGTTTTGCACCCACAATTCAACCCACTCGCGGAGATGACCGGCGGCGTCCACGACGCAACCGAGATAAACGCGGGCATCGTGCAAATCGCGCAGGGTGACCAGATGGCCCGCCGTCGGGTCGGGTTTATCGCGAAGAAAAACGCACAGGCGCAGGGACGATTTCTCGTCAGACACGCTCACCGGGAGTGCCGCAAAACCTTCCGGCACACCGGTGCTACTGGCTGCAGTTTTGGCCGTGTCCATGGGCGACATACTGCCGGGGGATAAACGGTTCCACAAGTTCAAAACTGTGGAGCGCCAGCCAAACTGAGCGAAATACGCGGCGGAAAGCGCGTGATTGCTTCCGACACCGCTTGCGGGAGCGGGTCAAGGCGAGACGAGGCGGTAAAAGGCGCTGCTCGTTCCTGGCGGGAGCTGGAGCCGGTTGGTGACCGTGGCGATGGACACCCAGTTGGTCCCGAGTCCCGTGGACAGAAGATTGGTCTGGCCCTCCAGATGGCAGACAATATTGCCCGGCCAGGACAGCACGATGTTGGAACCAGATTTTCCAATGGAAAGCGCCAGAGGACCGGTCAGGTCATAGACGCGGACGTAATCCACGTCCATTTCGCAGGGGAACACCGTGCCGGAATTGATGGTGGACTGGGAAGGGTAGCCAAGGTATTGGCCGCCAATGGCCAGGTTCATAAGGAGAAAGAACGGCTGGTTGAAGGGATAAGGATAGGCATTGGTGGTGGAGCTGCCCCAACCCGTTTGAGTCTCGTAGGGGTGACCGTCCACATAAAACACAAAGGCATTGGTCGTCCAATCCAGCGTATAGGTGTGAAAATTTGTCACGGAATCGCCGGCGAGGAAAAAATTGGTGGCGGTCTCGTCGCTGCCGGAGTGCAGGCTGCCCTGCTCCCAACCGGGGTTGAAGCCCTGGTTTTCAACCACATCAATTTCGCCGCAACCGGGCCAGCCCAGCGGCGTGTCGATGCTGTTGCCAAGCATCCATAACGCGGGCCAGGTGCCGCTGCCTTGCGGCAAGGAGGCGCGCCATTCGAAGCGCCCGTAGGTCCGGGAGAAAAGGCCGTCTGATTTCATCCGCGCAGAGGTGTAATTGAAGCCGTTGGTGGATTCCTTCCGGGCGATGATGTGCAGGAGACCGTTGGCAACGAAGGCGTTGTTGGTGCGGCCCGTATAATATTCCAGTTCACTATTGCCCCAGCCGCCGCTGCCGTTGCCGGTTTCGAACTTCCAGTTGTTGGTATTGACGGAATTGCCGTTGAACTCATCGGACCAGACAATGTTCATGTTGCCGTAAGGCACGCCGGCGGTCTCGACCAGGTTCATGTCGTCAAAATATACGGAGCCGCCCGAATAATTTGCGTCTCCCTGGAAAACTATTTGATACCGCAGGAAAAAGGTGCCGGCCGGGGCCGCCAAAGTGGCCGAGGTGTTGGTGAGGGCGTTGTTGCCGGGATTGTATTGATTGGTGACCGGCAGATGGACCCAGGTATTGACCGGAAAAGTGCCGGCGGCGATGGCATTCGTGGTGATAAGCGCGGAGCGGTACAGCGCGAGGATGTTGGCGTTGGCATCGCGAAAAGTAACTTCGATCCACGCAACGTTTTGTCCGGCCAATTTATCGCTGGACAGGGTGTAAGCCCAGCCATCGGCGGAATAAACCGCGCCGGGAGCGGAAATGTAATCCTGATAGACGCCGGTGTAGTTTACCTGGCCGTTGAAGGCCTGATAGACCTTGAAATAATTGGTGCCACTGTGGGCGAGGGTCGCGCTGGTTTCGCCATAGGCATTTCCGTCATAGGGAATCCAGCCGGGTATCGTGGTGGTTTCACCGATGGGATCGAGTTCAAAGCCCGGATTGGTCAGGAGATTGCCGGCCAGCATGGGGGTCGCGATGGCCAGGGTGAAACATGCCGCGCCGATTTTGCAAAACGTCTTGTTCATGCTGATGGAATGGTCAGTTACGTTAACCGATTTTGCGCCGTTTTACAAGCCGGGAGATTTAATATCGGCCCGCTGAGGGCGGCTTGAATCCGTGCTGTCCGGCGGCGGGGATTTTTCATAGACACGCACGTAATCCACAATCATCCGCTGCGGGAAGGTGCTCGTGGCATCCGGGTAGCCGGGCCAGCCGCCGCCCACGGCGAAATTCAGCAGCATAAACTTTGGTTGATCGAACACCCAACGGGTGTTTTTTGGCAGGCTGGCGGGAGTGATGCTGAAATATTTCTGACCGTCCATGAACCAGGCAACGCTTTCCGGTTCGCATTCCACGGCAAAAACATGAAAGTCGTCGGCTACCACC
Source organism: Verrucomicrobiia bacterium (assembly GCA_035570675.1). Classification (GTDB taxonomy): domain Bacteria; phylum Verrucomicrobiota; class Verrucomicrobiia; order Limisphaerales; family Pedosphaeraceae; genus DATMLG01. The sequence goes on from DATMLG010000082.1 coordinate 4,047, forward strand.
GCGCCGCCGGGCAGCGAGACGGGCCCGCCAATTCCCTTGTCGCCGGAATAGCCCGGGCCGTGCACCGTGCCATGCGCCATGCCTGGTTCCCGGCCGATGTTCTCCATGATGTCAATTTCACCGCAGGCCGGCCAGCCGACGGAACCGATGTTCGTGCTGAGCAGCCAAAAGGCCGGCCAGACTCCCTGGCCGCGGGGAATCTTGATGCGCGCCTCGAACCGCCCGTAGGTCCAAGACCATTTGTCCTTGGTCAGCAGGCGGGCCGAAGTGAATTTTTTCCCTTGGAAATTTTCCTGTAGCGCCTCGATCACGAGTTTGCCGTCCTCAATGCGGGCGTTGTTGGTGCGGGCAGTGTAATATTCGAGTTCCTTGTTGCCCCAGCCGTTACCGCCGGTGTCGTAACCCCACTTGGCGGGATCGGGCGCGCTGCCGTCCGGCTGGTCGAATTCATCGCTCCAGACGAGACGCCAGCCGACGGGCGACGCGACTGCGGCGGGGCCGGCAGTCTTGTCTTCGGCCATCAATGGTGCAATCAGAACCGTCAGGCAGAACAAGATTCCGATGGTCGCGCCCCGTTGTTTATTCAAAGTTGTGTTTTGTGGTTTCAAGATGGTCCATTCTCAGGCCTGGCAAAGATTTGCGGCCCGGGGTTTATTCAAATCGTATGTCGTCGAGATAAAAGATGACCGGCCGGCCCTGGCCCGCGAGCGTCCAGGTAAAACCGGTTTTGATGCGGGTCAGGTCCTTGCCGGCCAGGTCAATGCTGTATTGCTTCCAGTCCGTCGTAAGCTTGATGTCATCAAGTTCATTCCCCGCGCTGTCGAAATATTTCCGATCGGTCCCCAGGATGCCGAATTTGAAAGTCACGGTCTCACCGCCATTTTCGCCGCGCGCCCAGAAGGTGAGTTTCGTGGCGCCGGTCAGGTTCCAGCCACCGGGACGGTCGCCCCAGTCATTGCCGGGATCCTGCCAGACGACGCCGGCCCAGTCATCTGAACAGTTGTATTCAAAGCGGAGGCAGGTTTTGCCGCCGTGCGGACTGGCGCTGCAACCCTCTTCCATCTTGACGTCCTCGAAATTGCCCATCCAACCGGAGGGAGTGTAATGATTATTCGTGTCTCCCTTTTCATCGTAGATGATGAACGGCAGCTTCAGGCCCTGCCGGGCAGGAGGGGCGCCGTCGCGGATACCCTGAAATCCCACGCAAAGGCCGGCAAGCACGCACAGTGCAGCCGAACCGGGGATCAACCAGAGTTTGGCCTTCATGTTCGGAAGAGCGGATGCCGCCGGACAGGCTGTCCGCCGGGGCAAGATTTTTTGATCCAAAGGCATAAATGATAAAGTTCTTCAACGCCCGGCGGTAACGCTGGTTGCCGGATCCACATAAAATGGAATGTTTGCGCCGGCGGCCTTGCCACCGCGGCGGATTTTTTAAAAGCCTTTCATGGCAAAGACGTCATTTTTGTCTTTTTCCAAATCGACCCAGACCCAACGTTCCACATGTCCGTCACAGCATGAAAAGACAGCGCGAGAATTGTGCCGGCAGGCCGGCTGCTTGTTCGCAGGCACGGTCGTCCAGCCCTCGGGGCTGGCGAAATCAAAAATCGGCTGGATGACGGTGATGTCCGTGTAATAGGCGGCGGGCATCTTGTTCAGGTTGGCATTGATTTTGGGGACGCCCACATCGCCGATCAGCCAGATCTGGCTGGTTCGGATGATGGTGTTTAATTTGCGGCCGCCGATCACATTGCCGGAAAGATCCAAATTATAACGGATGATCCCATTGTTGGGGTTGATGGTGTCTTCCAGCGGGCCGTACCCTTCGCAAGGAGAATTGTAATAGGCAACCGTGGAGGCAAGAATGTCAGCGTCCTTCACCGCCGGGCAGCGCCAGATATTGTTCGTGGATGCGGTGCTGGCGAGATAAACACCGTTTCCAATATATACGAACCACCATTTCGCCGTGTGACCGGCAAAATTGCTTTCATTCAAAGGCGGCAGGGTATCGTTGTTGTCGCCGGCGTACAACATCATGGCCAGGCCGATTTGCTTGTTATTGTTGACGCAGGCCAGGCTCTTGGCCCTGGTTTTGGCGGCGGCCAAGACGGGCAACAGCAATCCCGCCAGGATGCCAATGATGGCGATGACGACCAGCAGTTCAATCAGGGTGAATCCGTTCCGGGACGGCCGGTTTTGGGGAATCGGAAGCATGTCGGCTGGTCGGGGCTGCATTGCAAATTCGCACTGTTTGGATGAAACGGCAAGTGCTGGTGAGACGTCCAAGATGGGCCGGGCCTGCACCCACATGCAGGCCCGGCTGGTTTTCATTTGCTTATCCACACGACAACCCGGTCAAATTTGGATTAATGGACAAACAGCGCGCATAACCGCGCTCAAATGTCTGATTAAAGGCTTCGAGACAAGTTAACCCGTAATCCCCGCTTGCCTAGCTAGCCGAGCGGTTAGTTTTCAGAACCCCGGCTCCGCTTGAATTTGAGGGCTGCTTCCGTCCGGGAATGGACATGCAGTTTTTCGTAGATGTGCTGAAGATGCCATTTTACCGCCGCCACGGTGACGCCGAGCCGGTCGGCAATTGTCTTGTTGCCAAGGCCTTGCATGACAAGCTCCAAGACTTCCCGCTCGCGGTCGGAAAGGTCCTGCACCTGGGCGGCGGCGGCGGCCTGCTGGCGGAACTGGCCGATTACTTTGCGGGCGATTTCCGGGGTCATCGGCACGCCGCCTTCGTGCGCTTCGCGGATGGCGGCGATGACTTTTTCCGGTTCGGCGCGCTTGAGGAGGTAGCCGCAGGCGCCGGCGCGCAAGGCTTGAAAGATCCTTTCCGAATCTTCATAGACCGTGACGATGACAATGTGGACGCCGGGCATCTGCTCCTTGATTTTGGCGGTGCATTCCACGCCGGTGGAATCCGGGAGTTGAATGTCCATGAGCACGACATCCGGCTGCGCCCGGGGAATTTCTTTGAGCGCCTCGGCCACAGTGGCACAGGCGCAGACGCATTGAAAACCCGTGGTGCGGTTGAGCAGCGTCTCGAAACCTTCGCGCACAGTTTTGTTGTCCTCGACGATGCCGACTTTGATCATAGGAGCCTTTCGGGCAGTGGCGCGGAAAAACGCACCATGGTTCCGTTTTGGGCGTCACTGACAATTTCGCATACGCCGCCGAGGGCTTTCAAGCGCTCCTGCATGTTGGCGAGGCCGTCGCTGCCGGACCGGGGTTCGGACAGGTTGAATCCGTGCCCGTTGTCGGAAACCTCGACCTCGAGGCGATGTTCGCGCACGGCGATGCGCAGCCAGACCTGCGTGGCGCGCGCATGACGGACGATATTGGTAAGGGCTTCCTTGAAGCTGAAGAAAAGTTGCTGGCGGAATTTGGGGTCGAGCGGGTGTTCGGGTAATTCCTCCGCGATGTCCAGACCACAGGTGACGTCGGCCAGGTCCAGCAGCCGTTGCGCGTAGGAGCCGAAATAACTGGCGAGCGAGGCGATGGTGTCGTTGCGCGGGTTCACGGCCCATACAATTTCGTCCAGGGAAGTGACCATGCGCAGGGCGGTCCCGGTCAAATCATCGAGATAGCGTTGTTTTTCGGCGGCGGAGGTGGCGGAACTTTTCACGAGGGAACTGAGCATGTTGACCTCGGTGAGGCCGGCACCGAGGTCGTCGTGCAAATCGTGGGCGAGGCGGGCGCGTTCCTGCTCGATGACGCGGCGACGATCGGCGCGCTGGCGTTCCTGAATCTGGACCTCCAGTTGGAGCGTGCGTTCGGCGACCTGGCGGCGCAGCACGGCGATCCAGCCGAAGGCGGCCACCGCCACGAAACCGAACGCGCCGGTCATCCACAAAACCTTGCTGAGCGTCCACCAGGGCGGCGCTCGCAACAGGATGACATCGGCGGACGAACGGAGCTGGAGGCTGAAGGCTTTTGCGCGCCAGGCGTCGCCCGCCTCCCATTCGCCAGGGTCGATCTGGCAAACGCCGGTGACAGCGACGCTGCTGCCATTTTTCAGGCCGGGAAAGGCGTCCTCGCCTTCAGCCTGTTTCAGGTAGGCGTGAAAAATAATATCGCCGTCCTGAAGAATCAAATAGCGCTCGGAACCGTGTTGCGTGCGGTCCAGCACGCGCGCGGTGACCCGGATGAGGCGGCAGTCATAGTTTCCCTTGAGCGCCTCGTCGATGGTGAGGAGGGCCGGCCGGGGTGGCGGGCCGGAGGAGATTTTTCGATAGACGGCATCCTGAAGCATCGGGGTGTATTCGCCCTGATTGACAAAGCCGAGCACTTCCACGTGGTCGCCGAGTTGCAATGGATCGCGCTGCCGGGTTTGCACCTCGACGCCCTGATCGCCCTTCTGAAGGAAAATGGTGCCGTCGGGCGCGCAATAAATCACCGTGCCGGCGATTTTCACGCGATGGCCGTAAGTTTCCTGCGGGGCGAACTGGAGCAGGCTGCCGATGGGCCGCGCGGCAATGGCGTAGGGATCCTTCGGGGCGGGAAGTTCGATTTCCAGATCCTCAGGCCGGGGCACCATGAGACGGATGGAGAACAACTGCCGTTGGTGGTTGAACTTGGTGGAGCAGACGCCGCGCACGCGGACGGTGCTGTCCAAAAGTTCATCGGGCGCCTTCACGGGGAGGTCCCGGGCGTAAACGAGGAGCCGTCCGCCGCCGGTGGCGATTTCAAGGAGATGATATTGTGAATCTTCGAGCGACTGGACCGAGCGCACGATGCCCGAGATCTCGATGAACTGGCTGTCTTCGACGCCGCTGGCGAGTTGTTCGTAGGAGACTGTTTTGGGCGCGGGCAACGGGGCCTTGCCGACGGTCTGCACATGCTCGACCACGACCACGGGCGCGTATTCGCCGGGGCTGCAGGTGCCGGTGACATCAACCAACTGGCCCGGGACGAGCGCAGGCGGCCCGACGTTGACAGGGAATTGCAGGTAGATGCCGGCGGTGTCGTCCTGAATGAAACGGGAATAAAGCCGCTCGTCATAAAAGGTGACGACTCCCTGCAAGTGCACGGGAATTTTCTGCCTGGTTTGCGCGACGGTGAGTTCGCGGATGGCCTCGACGGTGCGCAGTTCCTGGGCGAAAGTCCGGCCCGCAAATGATGGAAGAAGGAAGCCGAGAAGAAATGCAAATACAATCAGTTTGCAATCGCAGCGCGGTACTGATTGGAGCGGAAAATATGCCGCGGATTTCATTGCCATCTTCGCGAACGCGCGGACCACCGCCGAGTTTCGGCGTCCGGGTTCACGCTGTTCATGAGGCAAGCGGTCGAAATTGTCAATAAACATCGGCTCGCGGCGAGGGGAAATCCGGCGCTCGGAAATGATCCGGATTTTGGTTTGGTTTGAATTGCCGCGCCCGGGGAGGGACGCGCTCCGGGCAAACGGGCCGAAAAAATCAGGCGGAAGTCTCGGCCGAGGCTTCGAGGTCGGCGCCTTCAACGGGCGGGTTCTCGGCGTTGGCGTAGTAGAGGCCGAGGTTGTGCTGGGCGGTTTTGTCACCCTGCTTGGCGGCGCGGCAGAACCAGCGGACGGCCTCGGCTTCATTGCGTTCGACGCCGCGGCCGGTCTGGTAGCAGAGGCCGAGGTTGCACTGGGCGGGGCCGATGTCCTGTTCGGCGGCGGCCTTGTACCATTTGACGGCTTCCGCGTAATCCTGGGGGACGACCTGGCCGGTTTCGTAGAAGACGCCGAGATTGAACTGCGCCTGGGGTTCGCCCTGTTCGGCGGCGGCGTGATACCACTTAACGGCTTCCGCGTAATTCTGGGTGACGCCCTGGCCGGTTTCGTAAAGAACGCCGAGGTTGAATTGGGCGGCGGGATCGCCGACTTCG
>DATMLG010000083.1:0-5771 GCA_035570675.1 Verrucomicrobiia bacterium
TCATCGGTCGCGATGCCTTCGGGTTCCAGAAAGATTTGCTGCCGCTCCTTTTCGGGGAACTTGACGATCTTGTCCTCAATGGACGGACAGTAGCGCGGCCCGACCCCCTCGATGACGCCCGAATACATAGGCGATTTATGCAGATTGGCGCGGATGATCTGGGCGGTGGCATCCGTCGTGTAGGTAATATAGCACGGCAATTGGCCGTCGATCTGGTCCAGGATCGATCCTGGGGGATATTTGCCCGAATGTTCCACGTGGAACAAATCGTCCTTCCAGAAAGTGAAATAGGGTATTGGTTCGTCGCCGGGCTGAACTTGGGTCTTGGAAAAATCAATGGACCGACGTAGCAACCGGGGTGGGGTGCCGGTCTTCAAGCGGCCAAGCTCCAACCCAATCTCCTTGAGCGATCCAGACAGGCTCATGGCCGAAGATTCCCCCGCCCGCCCTCCCGATTGCTGATTTTGCCCAATATGCATCAGCCCGCGCAGGAACGTCCCCGTCGTTACCACTACGGTCGTCCCGAGGTATTGCACTTCCAAGGTCGTTTCCACTCCGAAGACTTGGCCGTCGCGATGCAGCAGCTTCGTAGTCTGGCCTTGTTTGACATCAAGGTTCGGCTCCCGCTCGCAAATCCACTTCAGCCGAAACTGATAAGCCTTCTTGTCGCATTGCGCCCGGGGTGCCCAAACCGCTGGGCCTCTCTTGGTGTTCAGCATTCGGAACTGCAAGCCGGTCATGTCCGTGGCTTTGCCCATCTCGCCGCCGAGCGCATCGATCTCCCGCGCCAAATGCCCCTTGGCCAATCCGCCTATCGCCGGGTTGCAGGACATCTGGCCGATGGTATCAATATTGATCGTCAGCAGCAGTGTCTGGCAACCCATCCTTGCCGAGGCCAACGCCGCCTCGACGCCCGCATGCCCGGCACCAACAACAATCACGTCGTACTTTTTGGGATAGACGAACATACTATGAAATCCCGCAAGTAACTCTGGCCGGCCTCTCGCCGAAGGCGCAAACGGCGGCACTAAACAAAAAAAGACCAGCTAGGACAAACTGTATCGTTAACGTAAAGAATTTACCAAAATTGTTGATGAAATTACGTTCTAAACTCTGAAAAATAGCCCCTGAACTAAGATAGGAATAAAAATTCAGCGTATGCCGCCCATTTCCAAGTGTTATGGTTTCATGGATCATGGCCTTGTCATCCAAACTGTTCTCCATCGCAACGGGTTGTACGATGGGCGGCTGCATATAATTAATTTAAAAATGCATGAATGCACCCCATTTTAGGCTGTTTTGTCATGTTATTAATTACTTTATCGTTATTGTAACTCGACCATATCAATTATTTCAAACGTAAGCACCTGCCTATTAGGGAGATATTATCAGTTCCGTTGAGAGCAGGGTGTGGATGAAACATACCGCCAGCGTATTGGAGCCAGATCGAGTCAGAGTACACGAAACAAATCCTGTTTCGAGTGCGATGAATTCTTTGCGGCAGTTTTGGAAACGCCGCGAGAATTCTGTTATTGAAACAGTCATAAATAAATCAGGAGCGAGTGTAATCCAAATCCGCGGTTAAACAATTCATTTGCACGGAGAAAACTCCTGCTTTCCACGCGTTGAAAGTGTGGTATAATGACCCCAGATTGACTGGTCTCTAATTGAAGGCACTAATCTCGACCTCGACCCGCCGGACTGAACGAGTCTTCCTCGTTGGCGTTGAACTCAAATCCCGCACTGCGCTGGATGCGCGCGATTCCTTGGATGAACTGGCCGAACTGGCCGCGACGGCCGGCGGTGAAGTCGTGGGCGACGGCACGCAAAAACTCGATGCGCTGGTGTCCGCCACATTCATCGGCAGCGGCAAGGCGGGCGAATTCGCGAAGGATTGCCGGAGCAAGGACGTCGACACGGTGATTTTCGACGACGAACTTTCCCCGGCGCAAAGCCGCAATTTGGAACGCGTGTTCGACTGCAAGGTGCTCGACCGAACATCGCTGATCCTGGACATCTTCGCGCAGCGCGCCCGCACGAAGGAAGGCAAGCTGCAAATCGAAATGGCACAGCTCCAGCATTTGCTTCCGCGACTGACGCGGTTCTGGGGCCACTTGTCCCGGCAAAAAGGCGGCATCGGCATGCGCGGTGATGGTGAAACGCAGTTGGAGACTGACCGTCGCCGGGTGCAGGACCGCATCGCCAGAATCGCGCGCGAACTGGAAGTCGTCCGCCGCCAGCGTTCCACGCAGCGTCAGGGTCGCCAGCGCAATCACTGGCCGCTCGCGTCCATCGTCGGATACACGAACGCCGGCAAATCCACCTTGCTCAACGCGCTCACCGGCGCACAGGTGTTTGCCGAGGACAAGTTGTTCGCCACGCTGGATCCGACGACACGCCGGCTGCGCCTGCCGACCAATCAGAATGTACTGCTCACCGACACGGTGGGTTTCATCCGCAAACTGCCGCACGGCCTGGTGGAGGCGTTCAAGGCCACGCTCGAAGAATTGGTGCAGGCGGATTTGCTGTTGCACGTGGTGGACGCCAGCCATCCGCAGGTGGAGGAACAAATCACGGCGGTCAATGCGGTGTTGGATGAAATTGGCGCCACCGGCAAGCCGACCATCATGGTCTTCAACAAAATTGACAAGCTCCGGCTCAACGGCAACGGCAACAGCGACGGCCACAAATTTCTCGAGCGGCATCCGCACGCGGTGTGCGTGTCCGCGACGACGGGGGAGGGGTTGCCGGCCTTGCTCGAGGAATTAAACACGCAGATGCGGCCCGAGCGCGACTTCATGCAGCTCTCTGTACCGCACGAGGCGTCGGCGGTCATTGCGCGATTGCACGAGGTGGGCCATGTGGTGGAACGCGATTACAGCGGCGAAAAGGCCTGGTTCAAGGTGCGCATCCCGCCGCATCTGCATGGCGAATTCGCGCCGTTCATCGTCCAGGAATTGCAGACGGCAGAGTGATCCAATTGGATATTGGGGGGTTGTGTCTTGTTTCACTTCCCAGTCGCGATAATCTTGGCGCGATGAAACCGCTGTCGGATTGCCGCCTCTACACGTTTGTGGACACCGCTTATTTGCGCGGGCGCACGCCGGAACTGGTGGCGCAACAACTCTGCGACGGCGGCTCGGACCTCATTCAGCTTCGCGCAAAAAATTCATCGCCCGACGAAGTCCGAACAATGGCGCAGGCGATATTGCCAGTGACGCGGCGTGCGGGCGTGGGACTCGTCATCAATGATCATCCGGCCATTGCGTCCGAGGTCGGCGCGGAATTTTGTCATCTCGGTCAGGAAGATTTTTTTGAGGCCGGCCGCGCTCAACCCTCAACGCTCAACCCTCAACCATTGATCGGCCTCAGCACCCATAGTCCGGAACAGGCGGAGCGCGCCATTGCCGCCGGTCCCGCATACATCGCCATCGGACCGGTGTACGCGACGGGCACCAAGCCGACGGCGAAACCGGTGACGTTGGAATACGTGCGCTGGGCGGCGGCCAGGGTATCGCTGCCGTGGTTCGCCATTGGCGGAATCAATCCGCAAAATCTCGAGGAATTGCTGGCGGCGGGCGCAAAGAGAGTTTGTGTGGTATCGGCCATCTTGAATGCGCCTGACGTGGCGATGACATGCCGGGAATTTAAAAAATTTCTGGGATAGCAGCCGGGATCGAGGAAATCCTGACCAGCCAGTTCACCGACTAGGCTGATTTGGCGACCGCATCCGTTGCGTGTTGAATTTTTTTTAAATTTCATTTTGCAATTTCAGGAAGCGGTGTATCTTGGCGGAGCAATTGGAGTTCGATGAAGAGGAATTTTCTCAGCACGTGTTTTCTAATGCTGCTTTGCGCCGGCATGGGCTTTTGGCTGGGCCGATACTGTCTTCCAAGCCCGCCCAGGGCCGCCGCACCGCCGTCATCAACCGCCGTTTCGACCAATAAATCCGGGCCTAGGCTCGCTGTCGCAATTGCGCCTATCCCGGTAACATCCGGGACGGAAAGCAACGCGGTAAAAAACCTTTCGTGGGACGAAGTTCCGGCCGCCATCGCCGCGGCACTGGCTCAACCTGCCGGCAAACGTTCGGATGCGTTCTCGGAGATAGTTGATTCGGTGGATGAGGCGGACCTTCCGAAATTGATGGCGTTGTTTCAAAACGATGCCGGCATCCGGGCCATACCCGGATTGCCGCAGGAGGTGCGCGACCTGGTTTTGACTCGCTGGGCCGGGACCGACCCTACGGGAGCAGTCGCATTTGCCAACGGCCTTACCACAGCCAGTGACCGGAACCAGGCGGTGCTAAGCGTTTTGAGTACCTGGGGGCAGACCGATCCGGCGGCCGCTGCGAACTGGGCAAAACAACTGCCGGCGGGCCAGCTTCGGAACCAGGCGCTGGTATCATTGGTCGCCCCGCTCGCGACGAAGGATCCGGCGGCGGCGCTGGTGCTGGCGAAAACCCTTCCACCTTCCCAGGTACAGGGGGTGTGGAGCGACATCTTCAACACCTGGGCGGCAACGGACCCACGCGCGGCGGCGGCGCAGGCCCTGCAATCCACCCTCCCCTGGCAGCGTGATTCGGCCGTTCAGGCCGTGGCCGGAGTCTGGGCCAAGGATGATCCGAAATCGGCGTTGGCCTGGGCGCAAACCCTGCCCGCTGGGCAGGTTCGAAACGCGGCGGAGACCAGCGCGGTCAATGGCTGGGCGTTGGCCAGCCCGCAGGACGCGGCGGCATACGCGTTGACGATTACCAACATGCAAAACCGGAACATTTTGATCGATCAGGTGGTGTCGCAATGGGCCGGCACGGATTTGCCCGGCGCGCTGGCCTGGGCGCAACACTTGACCGACCCGGGCGTCCGGGACAATGCGTTGAGCAGCCTGGGCAGCGAATGGGCGGCGGCGGATCCCCAGGGCGCGATGGCCTACGCGCAAGGCTTGCCGGCGGGCAACGCCCGGAACAACCTAATCAGCGCGATTGTGCAGTCGTCAGCCGGCGGCGATCCCGCGACGGCGGAGGCCTGGGTGGATCTCCTTCCGCCCGGCCAGACGCGCAACCAAGCCATGCAGCAACTCATCAGCACCGTCGCCAATCAGGACGCTTCGGCGGCGGCTGAACTGGCGCTGAAACAGCCGCCCGGCCAGTGGTTGAATCAAGCCATCAATCAAGTGGTGGGGCAATGGGCACAAAGCGATTTTGACGCGGCCAGGTCATGGGTGGAGAATTTGCCGGCCGGCACGGCCCATGACCAGGGAGTGCAATCTCTTGCCACTCAACTGGCTGAAAGCGATCCCAAAGCCGCCGCGGATCTGGCCAACACCCTGCCGCCCGGCCAGGCCCGCGATGGCGCGCTTTCCCAAATTGCCAGTTCATGGGCGCAAAACGATCTGCCGTCCGCGCTGGCGTGGGCGGAACAATTGCCGGAAGGCTCGGCCCGCCAGAACGCTCTCGGCAATATCGGCAGCCAATGGGCGCAGAATGATCCCGCCGGGGCCGCCAATTATGCGCAAACATTGCCCGACGGCGAGTTGCGCAACAACCTGCTCGGGCAAATCGCGAGCGACTGGGCCAACAATGATTCCAAGGCGGCGATGGGCTGGGCCAATCAACTGCCCGAAGGCGAAGGCCGGAATCGTGCGCTGGAAAACATCGCCGGTGTCATGGCGGAGAACACGCCGGTCGGGGCGGCCAGTTTTGTCGCCGGGCTGCCTGCGGGCGAGGCGCAGAACCAGTCCGCCGTTTCGGTGGCTTCGCAATGGGCGAACACCGA
>DATMLG010000084.1:0-7693 GCA_035570675.1 Verrucomicrobiia bacterium
GTTGTTTGGATCGCGCCAGCCGACGGCGTAATTCGTGAGCGGCTCGGAGAAGTACGTTTCCAGGAAGCGCGAATCGTTGGCGAAGAGGATTTGGCCGGCTACGTAACCGGAGCCGTGATCGGGCAGGATCAATTGGGGGTCATTGGCGAATTCAGTTTCAATTTTCATGCGATGTTGGATTTTTTGGTAATTGGTTGCGGGTGATGAGTTGGTTTCGTCGGATTAGAAGGCGTATTTGGACGGGAAGCTGGTCACGACGGTGATGATGTCGCCGGCGGCGGAGGTGGTATCGGTGCCGAACACGGCCATGCCGAAGATTCCGGCGACACCGGTCGTGGCAACAGTGGCCTGACCATTCGCGCCGGTCTTCACGTAGTTGCCATTGGCGATGGTGCCATCGGTGACGACACGCTGGGTGCCGTGCGCGCCGCCGAGCAACGCAATGTTGTTCGGCACATCGGTGTTGTTGGGATCGTAAACGTCCTGATTGATGCCCAGAGGAACATCACCGGCGCCGCAGGTGGTGAAGTGATCGCCATCGGTGCTGAATTTGACGAGCAGGAAGCGCGAGGAGGTCTGCGGCGGCGTTCCGGTATCCCCGAGCAACGCGATATGGCCGGAATCGCGCGAGCCTTCGCCGATGTTGGCAAGCTCGCAGTGAGTGGTCCCATTGGCGTGGTTGGATTTTTTGGCGGCGGATTTACGTTTGGTCAATTGCCGGAGCGACCAGGCGGAGGCAATCGTGGCGAAGGGAACAGCGAGGAACAGGTTCATGATTATATTTTGAGTTGGATGGTTGGAGTTGAGGGGTGGGATAATGTGGATCAGGCGGGTTGCGGTTGTTTCATGGCGGCGAACAGCGCGGGATTGGCCTTCTGGACGGCGGCAAAAGCGCGGTCGTAATCTCCGCCGTTGCCGGCCATCTCGGTGCGGATGAGGGTTTCGAGAGCGTCGCGGCGTTCGCCGGCGTTGGCGATTTCCGCCTTGCGCGCGCCAAAATCAAGCGTGAGCGCCTTCGTTTTCAAGGTGGGCATGAGGCGGCTAAGCGCGGCGGCGGCATTGGCGAAATCGGCACCGAGGCGCGTGGCCCAATCGGGACGCTGGGCGGCAGTGATGCGACCGGCAGCGACCGCGTTATCGAGGACGGCACCGATGTGGGCCGAGCGTTCGTTGGCGAGTTCGGAGCGGAGGGATTCCAATTCCTGATCGCGGGTGGAGAGACTGGATTCGGCGGCGGTGACGCGGTCGCCGAGTTGATGGAGGGCGGCGGCGATTTGGTCGTCCGGCGCTTCGTTGGCGAGGGTGATTCCCTGCGCGGCGAGGAAATCGAGGAGGATTTGTTTTTTCACGGGTGATGGAGTGCGGGGTTGCGCCTCGTTCAGGAGATGAACGGGCAGGTTGGGATGGTTGGTGAGGCCGGCGGATTTCAGAAAATCGGGCCGGTAGAGTTTAAGAAAGCGGCCGCCGGGGCCGGGCTGGCCGCCAATTTCACGGGCGGACCAGTAGGCGCTGAAGGCGCGGAGCCGGCGGGTCTCGACAAGTTCGCTGCCCTCGGTGGTGAAGACGGGTTTGCAAAACAAGCCGTCGGCGCGGGCTTCGAGATCAACGATCATGCCCTTGGGCGTTTTGTCGGGGTAGTCGTTGGCGAAGGCGGGCACATCCGGATGGCCGGCGTAAATGTGGCAGCCGGTGAAGTAGCGTTTGAGGCGGTGCCAGGGCGATTTGAAACGGGCGACCATGAGGTCGGCGGCGGCGCGGTCAAGACGCTGGATGGCGGGGAAGGTTTTGATGGCGCCATCAGGCTGACGGAGCATGGCCTGGCCGGGATAATCGCCGAAGGGCGCGAGTTGGGCCCAGCCGTCGGCGCCGACAGCGATTTCGTTGACGAAGGCAATGCCCTCGGCGTGAAGCGCGCCAGTATTGGCAAAGGCAGCAGTGCCGCCGCACATTTTTAATTTTGAATTTTTCATTTTGAATCGTTCCCAGCCGGGCCGTTGGCGAGGTCGGTTTCGGGATTGGAATCGGTGGTGATGGGCTCGATTGCGGGCGCGACGAGGAGCGGTTCGCCGGGCGCGGGAATGTTCCGGCCGTAACGCTCACCGGCAGAGGCGATGGAAATCGGAAAACCGGCGCGCAGGAGGAAGTCGTCGGTCTTCAAGTCCTGCTCGATGTCGCGGCGTTCGCGGGTGAGAATCTTGATGTAGGCGAGCTGGGGCGCGTCACCAAAATGATATTGCAACACGCGGCGGCTGACCTGGGCGGTGAGAGTTTCGCCGATCATTTGCGCGTCATCGGCTTCGAGAATGTCGCTTTCGTCGGCCTGAAGGCTGGCGCCGGCGGCGTTGTGGGCGCTGATGGTGCCGAGGTCGGCGCCGCGCCAGAGGGTGGTGATGGCGCGGTCCATGATTTCCACGAGCAGGCGGAACGGGCCATCGCCCTGCCCCTTGGTTTCGACAAGATCAATGGCATTGGCGTGGCTGCAAACGGCGGACCAATCCTGGGAAAAGTTTTTTATGGCCTCGGCAAAGTCGTTCCATTCGGGCGAATTGAGCGCGGCATCGGTACGGCCGAGCACGCCGGGCGTGCCGAATTTCTCGGAGTAACTGAGCCAGTCGCGCAGAGGCAGGTGCTTGAAAACGTAGGCGACGCTGCAGGCTTCCATGATGCCGTCGCCAACGGTGACGAGCCAGCCGCCGGGTTCGAGGTCAACGCCGTAAATGGCGAACTCGGCGGGCAGAAAACGGAGGCGACCCTGGGTGCCTTCAAACCACCAGAGCGGACAGAAGCGGAAGGTGGCGGTCAGGCCGGAGTTGATGGACGGGGAGTTGGTGGATGATTGTGATGGTTGCCAGATGATTTCGTGGACGGCATAGCGTTTGCCGACGGCGTCCATCATCTGGCGGATGAGGAGTGCAAGGCCGCCGGTTTCATTTTCCTCGAGGGCGGTCGTGACGGTGAGATGATTATAGAAATATTCAAGGGCGAGTTTTTGCTGCTGGGCGGCGGGGGAATCGTTGACGGTGAGGATTTCCCAGCCGTTGCGGGCGACGGCTTTTTTGCGCTTGGGCGCAACGGCGGCGAGGGTGTAATCGCGGCGCTCCATGGCGTCCCAGGCAAGGGCGATGTTGCGGAAGAAGCCGAGACGGAAGGATTCGAGCCACGCACCGAGAAGCCGGGGCGTGAGGGCAGGGATGGGATTGAAGCGAGCGCGGATGCTCGTCTGGACGCGTTCGGCGGTGATGAGGGCGGAGTGTTTGGGAACAGGGTTCATGGGAGCAAGACTGGGGAAATCACGGGCGCCGGCCAGATATGAATGAGTGGGATGGTCGGGAGGGAGGACACGGAGGGATCCCAGGCGGGCGGAACTGGCGGCGCCATGACCGCACATGACAGAGGCCGGAGGGAAGCGGAGGGGGCGCCGGCTGGCGGCGTCCTTCTCCCGACTCTCACATCATGACGTGTTGTCATGTTTCTGTTTTCTCATAACGCGCGGCGAAACTGGTAACGCACGGTACGCTTGACAACATTTTTTTCGGAAGGCGATTTTGAAAAATGGACGGCCATTTCAGTTAATGTTCACAGGGGTTTAATCGGCTTTTCGAAAATTGAGTTTTTGGCGGGGGCGAAAAAAACTATTTTTACAAAGGCTCACACCCCCTTTTTTTCTGCAAAACGAGGCGGAAAAAGGTCTGGTTTTGGGAGGGCCGGAAAAAAGGGATTTGTATCTCAAATAATGGGCCTTGGACGGAAATTCGCGGAAAATGGGGCGATTTTGAAGATCAGCGGGCGAACTGGACGAGTGAGGCGATCCTGGCGGTGGGTACGGACAGGAAAAATGAGGTCGCCCGAAGAAAAATAATTTTTTTATTTACAAGAAAACCGCCGATGCCCAATCTCCATTCTCGGAAAGGTGTAACAACACGGGTTGCGGTTTCATTCAGGTTTCTCTGCTACCTTTGTCCGCGAGGCTTAACCGATGAGTCCTCATAAAAGGCATCATTTCAAAAATCATGGTTTTTGGGGTTGGCGAGAATGTTATCAACCAACCAAACCGCCGATTTCTCCTTCACATTGATTCGCATAAGCAAGGAAAGCATTTGCTCTCGATCTTGCTTATGTGCGGCGGCATCAAAATCATCTCTTAGGTTTGCTTCCATGAGTTGCTCTCCGATGGTCTTGCCGCGTTGAAAAATCGTCGTCCCACATCTCTTGCATTTGCCCGTCCTGCGAACGAACGCTCCCGAAATCTTCCGTGATAGCCAGAGTTTGCACTGGGGACATCGCAGGCCGGCTGCCTCAGCAACCGAATCGAGTTTCCTGGCTCTAAACATAAGAATCCCAATGAATATGACCGGACAAACCACCACCAGAAACGCGAACTTCTCCTGCGACGAATTTATCGGCCTCTCGAGGTATAGAAGCAATAACCAAGCGTAAACGACGAAATGGTAAAGAAAAACACTTCGCTGGAAGCGTTTCATCTCGGCTGCATACATCGAAACAGCCGACTCGAATTCTGCGCGGTCTTTCATGCTGCCTGACAGGCGTTGTTTTGAAACCTTGCGGCCCGTCATTCGCAAGTCGACGGGAGTTTATCGCAATAAATCCCGCCTGTCGAGTATCAGCAGCGGCCAGAATGCACTTGCACGCCATACGAATTGTGACTGAGATTCCCGCGATGACTGAATCTGAAAAGCCGGGCCGGATGCCCACACCCTACAATCGGATTGCGGGCGGAAGCGTGGAACGGCTGGCGGCGTTGAGCGACGGCATTTTTGGAGTGGCGATGACGCTGCTGCTGCTGGAGTTGCATGTGCCGGCGAAGGAATTGATTCACAACGAGGCTGACCTGTTGGGCGAACTGGCGAAGATGGGGCCGTCGGTGGTGGTTTATTTGATGAGCTTCATCACGCTGGGGATTTTCTGGGTGGGACAGCAGACGCAATTGAATCATCTGGAGCGGTCGGACCGGCATTTGACGTGGATGCACCTGGGGTTCCTGTTTGCGGTGACGCTGCTGCCGTTCTCGACGCGGCTGTTGGCGAGTTTTGTGACCTACCGGACGGCGCTGCTGGTGTATTGGGGCAACATCCTGCTGCTGGGCGTCCTGGTGTATTTTTGCTGGGCGCGCGCGGTGTCGGCAAAGCTGGTGCGGGAGGAAGTGACCGAAGAGGTGGATTGCGCGGTGCGGCGGCGCGTCATCGGCGCGCAGGCGCTTTACGCGGCGGGTGCGGCGTTGTGCATAATCAACACGTACGTGAGCATTGCGTTCATTGTGCTGGTGCAGATTAATTTTGCGGTGGCACCGAGGATACGGTGGTTGTCGAAAATCTAAGCAGGCGGAGCCTGCACCCATGATGAAAAGGAAGGGAAGAGAGACGCGAATTTCACGAATGGGCGCGAATTAGGGAAGCGAGCGGGATGATTCCAAAGGAATTCGAGGAGGACGAGAAAGAAGCGGGCGTCAACTTTGACTTGACTAAATCATTCGGTTTCTTAATGGTAATTGCTGTCAGTCGCTCTCCGGTTGCAATGATTCCGTTCCAAGCTTGATTCGGGAAACGTCGGGATAATCTCAGGAAGAACCTTATCGAAACGCGCACTTTCAGCATTCTACTTTTCCTGCTGACTATTCTGGGAGGCGGCAACGCACGCTGCGACATCATCACCTGGACCAACGCCCCCAGCGGAGTTTGGAATGCACCCAGCAACTGGAGCCCAAACAAGGTGCCTGGTCCGGGCGACATTGTTTTTATCAACAGCAACGTTATCACGCTCGATGTGACCACCAGCGTGGCCAGTCTGACGTTGAGCGGTGGAACTCTTCAAGGCGCCTCCGGTTTGGCGGTGTCCGATTTGACAATAATAGGCGGCATATTGAGCGGGAGCGGGCCGGTGACGGTTGGCGACCAGTTCACCTGGAGCGGTGGCATGGTGCTTAACACGGGCGGGGTAACGCTCAATGGCGCGAGCAGCCTTTATGGCGCTGGTGCCAACGCCATGACGTTGCAAGGTCTGCTCATCAATGCGGGCCCGCTAACCTGGAGCGGGAGCGGCAGCAATCTTTTTTTCAACAGCGGCGCCACGATTACAAACCTGGCGTCCGGTACAATTACCATTGCAGCTGATGTTTCCTGCGGCGCCACAAGTGAAACCTCCGGCATCATTTGGAACGCCGGTCGCGTGGCCAAGACCGGCGGCACGAACGCCTCAGTAATTAATGCCACGTTTGTGAACCCCGGTAATGGGACGGTGGAGGTGCAGACCGGCACCTTGACTTTGATCGGTGAATTCTCCGGCGGGGCCGGCACGGAGGCCGGGCTTATTACTATCGATGGCGGGGCCACGTTGAATTTCGGCGGCGGCACGCATACCATGGTGTCCAATTTTAGCGCGACCGGGCCGGGGACATTGATGGTCAGCGGCGGGGAGGTTGACTTTGACAATCCCGCCGGAAACTCGGTGTCCAATTTGATGCTGGTCGGTGGGACGTTGGGCGGGACCGGTTTGTTGGCCGTGAACGGCCAGTTCACGTGGAGCGCCGGCGAGATACAAAACTCGGGCGGGGTGACGCTGAACAATACGAACTATCTCAACGGTGTCAACGCCGGCGCGATGGTGTTGGGCGGGAGACTTATCAATGCAGGTGCCCTGACCTGGAGCGGGATCGGCACAAACCTTTATTTTGATAACAGTGGCACGATCAACAATCTAACGAATGGCACAATCACCATCACCACCGACGTCTCCTCTTCGAGTGGCGGCATCACTTTTGACAATGCCGGCATGATCACCAAGACCGGAAGCAACGGCACCACCATTTTGAGGACCGCTTTTGTGAACACAGGGACCCTGAATGTCCAAAGCGGCACTATCGACCTGGCCGGAACTTATACTTTAAACAATGGCACCTTGAGTTTTGGCATCAGCGGCGCGACCAATTATGGCCAGATCAATCTGCCCGGCGCGCCCTCGTTCAAGGCCAACCTCGGCGTCAATTTGATCGGCTACTATTGGCCACCGGTTGGCACTTCCTTCAATTTGATCAACTACGGCACCAAGCCAGCAGCACTGCTGTTTACCAATACGGCGCTGCCGCCGTTCATTTCCTGGCAGACCAACTACAGTTCCAATGCGTTCACTCTTACCGCGACCGCGCGCCAGACCAATACCGCTCCGACCAATCTCACCATGTCCCTCGCCGGCAATTCGAACTTGAACCTGGCGTGGCCGGGCGACCACACCGGCTGGCAGCTTGAGGCCCAAACCAATCCGCTTCAGGTCGGAATCAGCACTAACTGGGTAATTGTGTCCAGCTCAGACCAGACCAACCAGGTGACTGTCCCCGTCGGCTTGAGCAACGGCGCGGTCTTTTTCCGGCTCGTCTATCCGTAACTGGATGAAGACGGAGCAGGCAGAGCCTGCTCCGATGATAAAAAAGAAGGGAATTGCTGCAAAGAGGACAAAAGGGAGAGAGCCGTTGCCCCATCTGAGCCTGCGTCCGTGCAGCTATTTGTTTTCCAATTTCTTCCGGGCTTCTTCCGGCACTTCCAGAGTGGTGGTCCCCACATCCTTGATTTCAACGGTGCGGATGACTTCGAAATCCTGCTCGTCCTGATCGGGACCGAAAGCCATCCTGCCCTGCAAGTGTGACTCAAACTTGATCAGCGCGCCGTCCTTAAGCCAGAATTTT
>DATMLG010000085.1:0-8851 GCA_035570675.1 Verrucomicrobiia bacterium
CATCCGATTGATCTTTGCCGGTATCAGGTGGCGAATTGTTACATGGGCCGCGCGGGGTTGATCAACAGCGGCGGCGAATCCAAGGGCGCGGGCGATCTCGAACAGGCGGTCGCGACGGCGGTAATCAACAAACGCGCCGGCGGCATGGGACTGCTCTCGGGCCGCAAGGCGTTCCAGCGTCCGCTGAAGGACGGCGTCGCGCTTCTGAACGCGGTTCAGGACGTGTACCTGAGCAAAGACGTGACGGTGGCGTAAAGCCGTCCGGGGACTGCAGACGGCGCAAATTTATTCTGGCGTTTCCCAAAGCAGGCGCGCGAGAGGCGGCGAGTCTTCTTCGATCTCAGGAAACCTGCCAATGCGCGGGTCCGCGAAAAAGTTATCATGGGCATCGTCGTTGGCGGTGGAAACTTCGCCAATGATGGCCTCGTCGCTGTCGGCCCAAAACGCATGATAGATGCCCGGGACAATCGTTACGCGTTCGCCGGCTTGGAGAACGAGTGGCTCGCCGGAAAGGACTTCCACGGTATCGCCGTTACGAGCGAGGGAAAACACTTCTCCCTTAAGCGCGCGTTCCGGGTGCCCCTTCCAAAGCTCGACTGCCAGACGGCCGCTGCGGCAGATGATGTCCTCCTTTTTCCGGCGATGGGTGTGCATCGGCAAAACCTGATGGCATTTTGAATACATGAGCTTCTCACAATATTCCGGCTGCTCGGCGAGGTTGACGAGAACAAGACCGATTTCAGCAAACTTGCCCAAGCCAAAGTCAGTCACGTCCCAGCGCGGATGCGGCGGCAAAGTCCATCGAGCGGCCTCAAAACAACGCCGGGCGTCCGCGAGCGCCTGGTTGATCTCCGACCGTTTCATGATGTCGGCATCTCGTCAGCCGATCGGGCGTTCTTTGGTCCCGCCAAAGTATTTGGCTTCATGCGGCCCTGAATTTTATTTCCTTCACCTCAATGGTCCCCGATTTCACTTCGAGAAACGGCTTGCCGCTTTTAAGGCCGACGGTGCCGTAGCCGGTCGCGGTCGCAAGGAAGCTGCGAAAATCGCCCGTGATGGATGGTTCAATATACAGGACGCGGTCAACGGCGTCGTAACGCGCGCCGCTGAGGCCCTGAAGGAGCCCATAGCTCGACATGGCGCGCGCGTACCAGTGGCCGCATTCGTATTCGTTGAACGGGTTGCGCGTGCGGCCGTCGTAGCGGTCGCGGGCGGTGCGGACAATTTCCAGTCCCTCATTCACCATGCCCATCATCATGAGATGCGAAGCGGCCTGGTATTCGATGCCCGTCCAGACTTCGTCAGAATAAACGAAAGGCAGGGAGGGCTTGCCGCCGTTGGGCCAGGTGCAAAGGAGCAAACCACCCTCGGCGCCGCAGGCGTACGATGGGCGCTGCGGATTAGAGTGCGCGGTGAGGTCGTACTTGAAGTTGTGCCGGTGAACGGCGCGAAGGTGAGCAGCGATCTGTTTTTTATCCGCCACCTGACCGGCGCCGCAAACCTGTGCCAGCCACGCGCCGAGCACGCCGTCGGTCAGGCAGCCGCTGCCGTATTGATAATTGGGACCTTCTTTCTCGACGAGTGCGGCAGCTTCTGGGGAATGACTGCCCTGTGCGGCAAGGGTATTTTTCGCGCGCAAATTTTTCCATTCCACGCGCTGGATGAAGTAATCGCCGTCGTACAATTCCGTGGACATGCGCACGGTCCCCTTTTCAAGCAACGCGGAGTAGTCCGAGACATCATCACCGAGCGCGCGGCCCATGAGCGTCGCCGCTTGCAATGCGCCGAGATAGAAGCTGGTGCACATCGGGTCCGGCCCCCAAAATTCGATGTCGTAAGTATTATGGTGCGGCTCCTCAAGGCAGCCCGTGTGACCGGGGTCCCAGGTTTCGATGCAATAATTCAGGCTCACGCGCACCTTGGGCCACAAGCTGCGCAACCAACCGGTGTCGCCGCTGATGCGCCATTCGCGGAAGACCTTCATGATTCCCCCGAGCTGGCCGTCGGACGCGGCGTGAAAATCATGCACCACCGGACGGATGGGCAGTGACGTGCGGAATTGCTGATGGCCGCGCTCGTCCTGCGAGACGTTGAATTCGGTCTCGCGCAAGGTCCGTTCCAGCGACGGAAACAAATGGGAAATCGCCTGGGCATAATTCCAGACATGCGTGCAGGAGCCGTGGCAGGAACCGACGTTGTCATCACAGCCTTCCCAGCCCCACAACCGCCCGTCGGTCTGGCGCAGCACTGTGGGCGATTTCAGAATGGACAAGTTTGCCGCGACCGCTTCGAGGACTTCAGGCGGGAGGGTGGAATCATGGAAACAATCGCTGAACTTCACGGTATTCTGGCGCAACTGCTGGTAGTTATCGCGCCAGTAGACGGCGACATCATCGATGCCGGCGAATCGCCCGGCGTACCAGGGTTGGTAGAAGCCGGCCACGACCGTTTCGCCGGGCTTGGGCTGGGGATCATGGCCGATGCGCAGGTTGGTCTGGCCGACATGCCAGGCCAGCCGCAGCACCATGGTTTTGGATTCGCCGGGCGAGAGAGTGAAAGGAACATACAATGTGCCGCCCGGCGACGGCGCGCCGCCGGTGACCGGCGGTTTGGCGGCGGCATTGCCCTCGGCGACTTCCTTCCAGGCCATCGTCAGCGGATCCCACCAGCCGCCACGAAACCAGGCGTGATCCACAAGAACGGCGGGATCGTCCACCGTCGCGGAAAAGGCGCCTGCTTCCCACGGCTTGTCCGCGGGCGCGTCGGCCCACAGAGTGAATCCTCCCGGGGCAGGTTTCACCGCGTTGTTGTTTTTGCCGACGACCATGAAATTGCGCGCGCTCCAGGAGAAGACTGCTTCCTGCGCCTGATTAGTCCGGTTGGTGAACTGATACTCCAGGCCGACGACCGGCAGGCTGGCGTTGTCGGGGTCACCCGGCTCGAAGGGACTCCAGCCAAGAATTTCCACCGCAACCGGAACGTCGGGATCGTGGAGGGCCACGGTCGCAAATGGGAACCGTGGAGTGAAGATCGCGGCACGAAAGCGCGGCAGCCCGAAAGAACTGCCGGACGCGCCCGTGCCATCCCCCGGAGCGCCGAATTTTTTCCAGCCGGGCACGGGGCCTTCGAGCACTCGCGCCACGTTCGGGGAGCCTTTCATACAGAGCGCGGCAAAGCTGACCGGCTCATTGAAGACGTCCGGGCGGTTGCGCAGCGAAAAGTGAGACAACGCGCCACTGCCCTCGAGACAAATCATTCCCGCGCCCATGCCGCCCATGGGAAAGGCGACGCGGTTGAGCCGTTCGCCCGAGTAGGGACCGTTGTAATTGACTTCGTTCCGCGCGGGAAGCGGTTTGCCGGCATCCCTTGTTTCATCCGGGGACGGAGCGGCCCCGCAAACGCCTGTACCCAGGGCACCGACAGTGCCGGCGGAGAGCAGGAGGAAATCGCGCCGCTTGATGCCGGTTTTTTGCTTTTTGAAAAATGACATGCGTTGCCTATGGCTTGGTGGACAGGTTGTATTTTACGACCGCAGCTTGCCGTCAAGCAAGGGCCAAAATCCCGGACGAAACGGATGAGTGCGCCCGCCACGCGGCATTGACGTCACGGCTTGATTGGAATTTCCGATGGCAAGAATGGTTTCATAAACCCCGCTGGTCCCTTTCAAGATGTGGAGGTGGTGCGGTCGGAAAATACGGCATCGGCCTTCTCGCTGGCAAACTCGCGCACGAGCCGTTCGAGGAAGGACAGCCAGAGGGCTTGCTCATTCAGGCAGGGAATCAATTGAAATTCCCGCCCTCCGGCCGCCAGAAAGATTTCACGACCGCGCATGCCGATTTCCTCCAGGGTTTCCTGGCCATCGGTCACAAACGAGGGACAGATGACGGTGAGTTTGCCAACACCGCCCCGGGCGAGCCTGGCGATTTCCAAGTCCGCCGCGGGCTGAAGCCAGGGACCGCGACCCAAACCGGGTTGAAAGGCAAAGGAAGTTTCTCGAACAGGGATGCCCGCCGTTTCCCTGAACGCCTCGACAGTACGAAGGCATTGGGCGCGGTAACACGTGGCGCGCGCGGCACCGGGCTTTTCGCAACAGTTTTTCACCTGCAAACAGTGGAGGCGGGTCGGATCGGTCTTCCGGAGATGCCTTTCGGGCACACCCTGAAAGCTGAACAGAAGATGCCCGCGATTCTGTTCCAGATATGGCGCGGCGCTTGCGACCAGGGCCTGTACATACTCGGGTTCTTCGTAATAGGGCGGAACCACGCTCAAGGAAATGCGCGGCGCCATCCGCTTGAGCAGGTGACGGACGCGTTCAACCGCCGTTTCGTAGCTGGACATCGCATAGTGCGGAAACATGGGAACGAGGAGCAGTTCATCTACGTTCTGGCGAATCAGGTTTTGAATGGCGCTCTCGATCGAAGGATTTTGATAACGCATCGCCAGTTCGACCGGAAAGGGAACGCGCTGTTGCAATTGGGCGGCGACGCGTTTGCTGATCACAGCCAGGGGCGAACCTTCAGCCTGCCAGATCTTATGGCACGCTTCGGTGGCTGGCCGCATCTGGAACGGAAGGATCCGGCAATGCACAATGGCGAGCCGGATCGGATAAAAAGAGTCGAGAACGCGGCGGTCCATGAGGAACTCGCGCAGGTATCGCCGGACGTCACGGGGTTGTGGCGAATCCGGGGTGCCAAGATTGACCAGCAATGCTGCCGGTTTTTTCATTCATGCTCAGGCTGCTGTTTGCAATGTCTGGCACGCGCGGGTGTAACGCAAGTTAAAAGGCGGAATTGAAGCCTGCAGACGAAACATGACCCATTTAATTCAAAGTCGAAGGAGACGTCGGACAAGGCTTAAAGTTGAAAACCGATTCGCCGTCTCATTTGAATTCAATCCAACATTCAGAAATCTGGTTCGAACCCCGCTGCTCCGGTGTAAGCGTTGTCAGCCAGACCGGGTCGGCCAGGGACTTGCCTTCGCTTTTGAGTTTCGCCGAGACCTCGTTTGCCCGGGCAAGGGCCGTCCGGGTGTCTCCGCGACAGTAGAACCGGACGGCTTTTCGATCCGTCAGTTTGATAATCGAGGCATCGTCACTGATCTGCGGGTGAATAGAATTCGGAATCGCCAGCCAGAGAGTCGTCGCCTTTTTATCCAAGTCAAGCTCCTGACGGATGGGGCTGTCCACCAATGCGCCCTGGTCCTCAACCTTCTTAAAAAGGAGTTTCTCCAAATTGTTGTTGGCGGAGCGTCCGTCCCGGCCGAACTGTGTCGGCACGGTGGCGGATTTCCAAAACCATCCGCCGGGCAATTTTACGACGGCTGTCTTGGAGCATCCGGAGGCGCTGATGCCCAAGGCGTCCAGCGGATCCGCCGGAGCGCGTTTATGGCTGCGGGTCTGCTGCAAATACCAGTCAACGACCGCATGTTGGTCGAAATCTGGCGGCAAATTATGAGGAGCGCCCTTGAGCAGCGAGTATTTTACTGTTCCGCCAACCGCCTGCAATGCGGTCACCATTTGATCGCCGTAAGCCGGCAAGATGACGTCGTCCGCGCCGCCGTGGACCACCCAGACGGGAACGTTTTTGAGCCGGACCACGCGAAAGGCCGAGCCGCTGCCGTCCCGCGGAGAAATCGCGGCGAAGCGCTCCGGGTTGTTCATGGCCCAATCCCAGGTCGCCATCGCCCCGAGACTGTGGCCCTCCACATAAACCTTGTCCGGATTGACGGGCAGAATTTTGAGAAGTTCATCCAGGTAAGCATTTAGAAAATCCAGCTTCCAGGGGCCGCGCTGGTCGATCGGCGTCACCTGAAAAACGCGCCCGCCGGGCTGGCCGCCGCGGACGTAGGAAATTTTGTGACCGAGCCAGCCCGAGCCGTGAAGACCTATGATCAGGGGAAACTTGCGCCCCTTTTCCGGAAAACCCGCGGGGAAATTCAATTGATAATTCGCTTTGACGATTGTCCCGTCGGGCAATTTCTTTTCAAAGGCCATCGGGAAGGCGCTGCCGAGATGTTCACCGATAAAATTGTGGCCATGCTCCACGGCATCGGCGAACTCGGCTGCGTATTCATCAGGAGCGACAAAATATGTGTCCGCCGGATCATTCGTGTGGTTTCCCCAGGCGATGTACCAGGCGATGGCCGCGTGGTAAAGCGGCTCGTAATCCGGGCCGAAGTCCCCTGCCCTCGCGTCCAGGGCCCGGAAGCGTTCCACCAACTGGCCATAGGGGGCGGGAGCGTCGGCCGCGAATGCCGGCGCGGTCAAACCCGCCAAACAAGAAAGCAATAAAGCGATTGCTCTAAACCATCCACAGCCCCTGCCACCAGATGGAAACGACGAATTTGAAGGTTGCATGCGTGCGAAAAGTTTAGGGCAAGTTATTTAACTTGCAAGACCGGTGCGTGACCAAAGCCTGCGTTGAGAATAATGCCGGGACGAATCGAACCTCCATGAGACCAAATCTCAAAGTGTCCGGCCTGGATTATTTTTCCTTTATCATCAGTACACGAACTGGACGCGGGCCTGGAAGATGTTCAGGTTTCCCGGTGATGGGCCGCCGTCCACATGTGAAAAGCCGTAGTTAAACTGCCACCGCAAATGCTGGTTCCAGTACCAGTTCAGGCCCGGCATCAATATCGCCATTCGTCCGCCATCGATCGGCCCGTCGGTCAAGTCGAGATAAGAAAAGCGGGTGGCGAGTTCCCATGCGCCCAAGCCGTGGTTTTTCAATGAAAGGGGCGCGTGGGGAAGCAGGATGCCTGGAACGCCGGTGGTCTTGTCATAGCTGCGCTGTTCGCCCGTCAGAAACCAGCCGAGTTCGCCGTAAGCGCCCCAAAACGTCAGATTGCCGCCCGTGTCCGGCAGGACTACAGACCCCATGGCTTCTCCCGAGAGGGACAACGGGCCAAGCAGGTAGGCAGATTCTCCGCCAAAAACGAACGCCTGGCGGGCTGCAATCGGGCCCGTGTCCACCAGTACCGGGGCAATGTCGCTCTCCGGTTTCGCGCGGTATTGGATTTGGGCAGAGTCGGAAAAAACAAAGCTGAAACTTGCTCCTATATGCAGCAATCGCGGCACCGATGCGTCCGGTTGATAAATTGGCAACGCCGTCAGGCGCAGGATGGGCCGGGCGAGCGATTCGGAGGCGTCGCCGAAGTTTAAGTTTGCACCCTGGCCCACGGAATAAAATCCCAACGTGGCCGTAATCCGGTTGCTGAAGTAGCCTTGGTTCAGTTGCACGGCCATCCGGTTGCCCGGGCCGAACGCTTGCACGGGCGAGGCCGCCTCCATGAAGGTGAGGTTGCCGAATGCCTCCAGATTCTGCAAAGTCTGCGGCGCGGCCACGTAACCAAAGGTCAGATTGCCCAGGTAGGGCAATCCGGGCCAGCGCAGGTAGGCGTCGTGAATATAGAAATTTTGGTCGGACACCCCCAGTTCCAGTTTGAATTGGTTGGTTCGAGTAATGCCAAATTCGCCAGTGGTATAAAAACGGAGCGTGCGCACTTCCAGGCCCGAGTCCACTTTTTGCTCGCCGTCGCCATTGGCGAAGGCCGCGGCATCGAACGCGCCTTTCAGACCGAAACTTCCGCGGACTTGCGCCTGCTCACTTACCAGATTCGTGCGCCCAAAGAACGGGTCCTTGACGTGAATGGGCTGAATCACCTCGTATCTTAGTCCGTGGTCATTGTAGATGCGCACATAGTCTTGCGGCGGAGGTTTTGCCGCCGCATTGGTCTGCCCCGGAGGGCCGGGCGGGATTTCTGCCGCCGCCTCTTCCGCCTGCTCGACTCTCTCGATCTGGTCCCGGGGAATTTCAATTCTCCCCAGCGCCTGCGAATCAATGACGATGCGATCCGGATCATCCGCGACAATCTTGCCCATCAACCGCTCGCCGCTGCGCAACCAAATTGTGTCCGTAGGAGGACCGCCCGCCGCGACCGACAACGCCACCAACACAAGAATGCCGGCCACGGCTGCGCGACGAAGTCTCGTTGAGGACGATGGCATCGGCTTCATGCTTTGTTCAGATACACGCAGCTTTTGCGGAGTCTGACCGGTTGTCACTTATGATGCCCATATTCTCTTCATCAGAAGCTGATCGAACCGTCCAGACCGATGGTGAATCCGTGAAAGGTGTCGCACCAAAAATAGCCGCCGGTCACTCCTATTGATTTGAGCACCCACATTTTGCCCAGAACATTGAAAGTGATGCGACCGTCGGTCTGGTAATAATGGTCGGTGGCCAACGCCGCCTTGAGCCCGTCAAACAGGTCGGTGCGGCTGAGGTCGCCCCCAAAATGCATGGGGCAATCGAACACGGACCAGGGCGTCGCGTAATCCAGATCCATTTTGTTGGCCCATACCATCGAATCACTGCGAAAGCTCAGGGAGTCCGTCGAGCGGCTGAGCGGGAGGGTGCTGAAATACCCATAGGCGGAAGTGAAGGTGGGCGTCCAGCAGCCCCATTGCCTTTGGTAGCGCAATTCGAACGATGGCACGAACGAAATGGTGTAAACCTCCCAGTTGACGAACCGCCCGTCGGCCACCACCGCCTCGCCGGCCGGTGTGTGGGCGGTGAAATTATTCTCAGTATAGGCAAACAAAAAGTCGAACGCTGGAAGTACGCTGAATCCGCTCGTGCCAAAATAAAGCCGCGGGCCGCCGCCGATGGAGAGGGCCAACGTGGTGAAATCGGATTCATTGCCGGCGAGGGCATTGTTGTTGAAACTGTTCGCGAACTGGGCGAAACCCGCGCCACCCTCGAAAACCGGCGCCCAGGTCAGGCCGGTCGCACCCAACGGCTGCGCGTCCTGCAGTTCGAATTTCCACGGAATTTTGTAGATGTTCCCG
>DATMLG010000086.1:0-4441 GCA_035570675.1 Verrucomicrobiia bacterium
TTTTTTGCAGAACTTGAACCAACTGGTCCGACAGCGCCTGTAATTTCACCGGGTCCTCACCGTAAATCTTCACGCTCAACTCACTTTTCACGCCGGACACGGCCTCGTTGACGTTGTCCTCGATGTTCTGGCTGAACTGAAATTCGACGCCCGGAATTTCCGACAGTTTCAACTTCATCGCCTTGCACAATCCGTCGCGGTCCCGGGCCGTCTTCCATTCCGCGCGTTTGGGGTTCAACTCCACGTCGCTCTCCACCACATCGAAGCCGTTGATGTCCGTGCCGTCGTCCGGCCGGCCAAGCTGCGACACCACCGAACGCGTCTCGGGGAACGACACCAGCGTGCGGCGGATGCGCTGTACCAGGCGGTCCGCTTCGCTCGGAGAAATCGTTTCGGGCATGAACGCCCGCACCCAAAGCGAGCCTTCGTCGAGCTTGGGCAAAAACTCGGAGCCCATCCGCGTAAGCGCCAGGACCGCCAGCGCCAGGACCGCCAGCGCAATCGCGGGCAGCAGCAGTCGCGTCCGCAATGCCCGCGCCAGCGCCGGACGGTACCCGGCCATCAGCCGGCGCACCAGCCAGGATTCGTTTGTCGCAAACTTTTTTTGAAAAGCGAAGCTGGCCAAGACTGGAACCACAGTCAACGCGAGAATGGTCCCCACGATCAGCGCGAAGGTCAGCGTCAACGCCATGGGCCGGAAAATCTTGCCCTCGACCCGCTGCAAGGTGAACAACGGAATGAACGCCGTCAGCAGAATCGCCTTTGAGAACAGAATGGGCCGGCCCATCTGCGCCACGGCGGTGACAATGGTCGGACGCAACGACTTGATGCGTTCGCGTTTTTCCTCCAGCAATCGCAGCAAGTTTTCGATCACCACCACCGCGGAATCCACAATGATGCCGAAATCAATCGCCCCCATGGAAATCAAGTTGGCCGGAATGCCGCGGAGGTCCAGCAGCAAAAAGGCGCCCAACAGCGACAACGGCACCACCGCGGCCACCACCAACGCCGAACGGAAATTCCCCAATCCCAGAAACAACACGAGCACCAGCAGCACCAGACCGATGCCCTCAATCATGTTCTTCCGCACCGTGTGCAGCGTTCGCTGGATCAAATCCGTCCGGTCATAATACGGCACCAGCCGCACACCGGCCGGCAGAAAATGTTCGTTGATGTCCGTGACCTTGGCGCGGACGCGTTGCAGCACTTCGAGCGCATTCTCGGCCCGGCGCAGGATCACGATGCCTTCCACCGCGTCGTCCTCATCCTCGCCGCCGGGCAGGAGCTTGCCGACGCGCCCCAGGCGCAGGCGTTCGCCGATCTCCACCGTGCCCACGTCGCTGATGCGGATGGGCGTGCCGTTACGGGTGTCCACGGCGATGTTTCGAATGTCGTCAAGGTTTTGTATGAAACCGAGGCCGCGCACGATGTACAACTCCGGCCCGTGCTCGATATACGAGCCGCCGGCGTTGCGGTTGCCGTTGGAAAGCGCGGTGAACACCTGGTTTAAGGTGATGCCGTAGGACTTGAGCTTCGCCGGGTCAATGAGCACCTGGTATTGCTTGGTCGGGCCTCCAAAACCGTTCACATCCACCACGCCCGGCACGGTGCGGAACTGCCGCTCCACGACCCAGTCCTCGATTGCCTTCAATTCCACCTTGGGAAAATCTGCCGGCGCCTCCAACGTGTAGCGAAAAATCTCGCCGACCGGCGTGGCGTCGGGGGAAAGGTTCGCCTGCGCGCCGGTCGGCAGGTTCACCACCGCGAGATGTTGCGCGGCCTGGTTGCGGACGAATTCATTGTCCGTGCCATCCTCAAACACCAGCGTGATTTGCGACAAACCGAACTGCGACACCGACCGGATGGATGTGCGGTGCGGAATGCCGTTCATTTCGTTCTCGATGGGAATCGTCACCAGCCGTTCCACTTCCTCGGCCGCGTGGCCGGGAAACAGCGTGATGATCTGGAAGGAAACGTTGGTAACGTCCGGATAGGCCTCGACGGGCAGCCGGCGAAATGCGGCGATTCCGGCCAGCACAAAAACCGCCAGCAGCGCCAGCATGACCGCGCGATGGCGCAGGACGTAGTCGGTCATTTTCTCCATCACGATCTTTCGCCGGATTCAACCAGCGATTCCAGCAGCAGGCAGCCGTAAGTGACCACCCGCTGGCCGGCGCTGACGCCGTCAAAGATCGGCACCTTGCCGTCCTGCTCCGCGCCGACGGTCACCGATTGCCGCAGGTATTGTCCGGGGGATTGTTCGATGAACACGTAGTATTTGTTGTCCCGCATGAACACCGACCGCGCGGGAATTTCCACCGCGGCCCGGGCGGCTTCCGGCGCGTCGATCACCACGTCCGCGCGCACGTACATTTCGGCCTTGAGCAGCTTGTCCGGATTGCCCACATAACCGCGAACCTGGACGGTGCGCGTTGCGGGATCGAGCGAATCACCGATCATCTCCACCGCGCCGGAAAACATGCGGTCGGGAAACGCCTGCGAGTAAACCCGGAGCTGCATGCCCGGCTGTAACGCCTGCAAATCCGATTCCGCCACGTCAAGCTGCAACCAAAGCCGCGTGGGATCGCTCACCACGAACAACGGCGCAAAGAGGTTCGGCGCATTGGCGAGCATCTGGTCGGAACGCACCTCCTGGCCGGGATTGATGTTCTTGTCCACCACCACGCCCGTCACCGGCGAGCGTAAAACATAAACCTCCTGGCCGCCCGTTGAGCCGCCGTAAAGCGCCAGCTTCGCCTGGGCACGATCGCGCTCGGCAACTGCGGCGATGTCCGCCGCATCAGCGCTTTCCACGTCCTTTTGTGCCGCGGCCCCGTGCTCGAACAATTCCTTCGCGCGGTCCAGGGCCTTTTCTGCCAGCCGAAGGTTGCCATCCGCGGTGCGCGCGTCAGCCTGCGCCTGCCCGAAATCGGGCGAATCAATCTCCGCGAGCGGTGCACCGACGGCCACAGATTTTCCCAATTCGCCGGGAATGGAAGTCACCCGCCCTGCCACCGGTGTGAAGACCCGCACAGTCAGGTCGTCATCCCAGTACAAGCGCCCCGTTACGTTGGTGACGGCCATTTTGCGCGGTTGTGCGGTTTCAATCGTCAGGGACGCCAATTGTGGCGAATCAGACGCAAAGTCCACCTTGTCACCCTCAACCCGGGGCGCTGGCGGTTCCGGCGCCTGCATTTCCCGGCGGCAGCCGTAAATACCGATGGCGGCGAACAGGCCGCAAATCTTTAGAAAATTACGAGCATTCATGACCGTCCTTTCTTCATTCATCCCGCTTCAATTCCCCGGGCGTCAAAACCGCCTGCGCAGCCTCCAAATCCGCCCGTGCCCCGGCCGTGTCAGACATGGCTTGGACCGTGGCAAGCCGGACATCGTTGTCAGTGCGTTCGGCCTGCAACAAATCCACCAGGGAAGCGCCGCCTTTTTCATAAGCGAAGGCGACGGTTTCCCGGACCTTCGCCGACTCCGGCGCGAGTTCGTCACGATACCGCAGCCAGCGCGCGCGGGCTTCGTTGTATTCATCCTCGGCGCTGGCAATGTCCGCGGCCACTTGGGCCTGCACCTTGCCCATAGCGATCCGGAATTGTTCCTCGGTGGCGCGCGCTGCGTCGATGTTCCCCCGGTTCTGGTTCCACAACGGCAGCGGAAAACTCAAACCGAGGTTGAACGTGTCCACGGCCGGACCGCCGCCAGGCGGTTCGTGCTCCACGCCCAGCGAAACAGTCGGGTCGGGCACGCGGAGGGCTTGTTGCAGACGCAGATCGGCATGCGCCTTCTTCAAGTCGGCCTCCGCCGCCGCCAGGTCAGGTCGAAGGGCGCCGGGCTGAACTTCGCCGGCCGGGGCAGAAACAACGGCCAGCGAATCCAACGAATCACCCGGCGCCCAAATTCCATGCGGATTTGCCATTCCCAGCACCACCTCGAGCGCAATCCGCGCCGCGGTTGCGGTGCTTTCGGCCGTACGCGCCTGCAACTCGAGCTGCGCGGCGGCAATCTCAATCTGACTCTTGTCCGCCTCCGAAATGTCCCCCGCATGCAGCCGCGCTCCGGCGATATCCGCCTCCTTGCGCAGGGAACCGGCTGATTGATCAAGGATGGCCACGTTCGTTTCCGCCAGCAGCGCCGCCAGATACGCATGCGCCACGCCCGCGTTCAACAACCGCCGTGCGTCCGCCAGCCGCGCCTCCGCGGAAAGAACGCCCGCCTCCGCAGAAGCCTTGCGGCTTGAACGTTTGCCGGCGATTTCTATGAGCTGGTTGACCGCCGCGATGCTGTCATAGCTCCTTTCCCACACGTCGTTGCCCAGGGAGGTGGCGGCCTCATGGGTCCCGATTTTGGATGTGCTCAAGTTGGCCGTCGGATTCGGGAATTCGTGAGCCACCATTCTTTCCGCCGTCGCCAGATCCACGCCGCTCCTGGCCGC
>DATMLG010000087.1:0-4699 GCA_035570675.1 Verrucomicrobiia bacterium
GTGTTCAGGTCATGCAACTTGACATCCACGTTGGGAAATTCTTTCCGATACGACTTGATCAATGACGGTATGAACGGACCCGCCGCGCAAGGCAAAAAACCCACGCGAAGACAACCGACCTCGCCCCGGGAAGCCCGCAGCGCAGCTATTCTTGCCCCGTCAGCACGATGCATGACTCCCTGGGCTTCCGTGTAGAATGCGTTTCCGGCTGAAGTCAACTTGACGCCACGGCCGGTTCGCAACAAGAGTTTTACCCCCAACTCGTCTTCCAGGTCTAAAATGGTTTGACTGATTGCGGGCTGCGCAACATGCAAACGGCGCGACGCTCCGCTGAAGTTCAGATTCGAGGCCACGGCAATAAAATAACGCAGATGCCGAAGTTCCATGGATATTATCCTAACGTTTTATCCGAAAAAGGCAATTGAATCATACGATTTGAATGATGGTTGGGC
Organism: Verrucomicrobiia bacterium; assembly: GCA_035570675.1. Classification (GTDB taxonomy): domain Bacteria; phylum Verrucomicrobiota; class Verrucomicrobiia; order Limisphaerales; family Pedosphaeraceae; genus DATMLG01. Next base: position 453 of record DATMLG010000087.1, read on the forward strand.
GAATCGGTGACTCAGCCCGGGAAATGCGTCCCCTTCGTGAAACACCTTTAGTGGATTACGATATCATCGCTCGTGTACATGACCCGGTCGGGGCCGGCGGAGCGCACTTCCGTATCGTCGCCGGAAATCTGGTGGAAGAAATACGGCGTGCCCCAGGGGTCCACGAGCTCGCCGTCCGCATCGAGGCGCATCCCGGAATCGATGCTGATAAAGTTGATGTGCTTCGGATTATCGCCGCCCAACTCCCGGGCGAATTCCGGATTCGTGCCGACGGGATTGCCACCAAACATCTGGCCGTATTGGCGGATGGCGCGGCTCATGTTCTCGATGGCAGTTTCCGCCGGCATGTTGGTGATTTCCAGTGCCGCCGGCGGTCCGGCCGGTGGCGTGGCAATCTGGGCGGCGGTGTCCGCCACCACCTGTGCACTAGCAGTCTGCACGGGCGCAAAGTTGGATTGGATGACGGCGACGGTGTTGCTGTTCTGGGCGGCCAGCGCAGCAGCCACGGCGGCGTTCTGTTGTTCCACCGTCCTTGGCGGCGCGAGGTGCGCGTTCTTGCGGTTGATAAGATAAAGCGCGAGGACAATCCCGATGGCGATCCCAATCAGGAGGGGTGCTGTCCTTCTCATACAAAGCCGAGATTCGGCGATGGGAACCGGCTGAGGTTCGGGAAGACGGTGGCGAGGTTGTCCGCATCAATGCCAAACCACGTGGCGAGCGTGGCGAAGTATTGGTCAATCGCGGTGGTCGGGATCCAGCGGCCGGTGCCGGTGTCGTTCGGGCCATTGACCTGCTGGACCGGGAACTGACCGTACGTTCTCTGGCCGTTGACCGCGCCGCCGAGGATAAGATGGTGGCTGCCCCAGCCGTGGTCGCTGCCCTCGCCGTTGCTCGGGAAGGTGCGGCTGAAATCGCTGCACGTGAAACTAGTCACGCTTTGGGAAAGGCCGAGTTGTTCCATCGCTCGCTCAAAGGCATACATGGACTGGCTTAATTCCGCAAGAAGGTTGGTATGAGCGCCCAGGAGGACATCGCTGGGGTCGGTGGCGCTGTAGTCGGTCTGGCCGGTATGCAAATCGTAACCGCCGACCTGGACGAAAAAGATCTGGCGCAACATGCCGAAACCACCCTTGTTCACAGGCGTGCTGCCGGCGGCAATCAGCCGCGCAACCATCTCCAATTGCGGAGCTAGAGTGGAAGTAAAGGCTGCGCCGCCTTCGGGCGGCTTGATATTCACCGGGAACGGGTTGGTCCAAAACGTCGCGGCGGCGGTGTTGGAAATAGCGTTGTTCAGGAGCGCGCCGGTATTGATGGCCTGCTCGGCCACGGACGCATAAGCCTGCGACTGGAGATTGGTGTAAGGCAGGCCGAGGATGTTCAACAGCGCGGCTTGGCGGTTGGTGCTGGCGCCGCCGCCCGGCGAGGAGGGCAACGAGAGCGAAACCGCGCCGCTGGTGGACACGGAATATTGCGAGACGATATTGCCGACTTCAAAAGTGTTTGCCCCTGCGAGCGTCACCATGAGGGAAATGGGTGCGGTGGGCTGGATGGAGTTCATCAAGTCCGCGACGCGTCCGCCCCATCCAGTAGTCGGCGGCTGGTCGGGGATGGAGGTCTGCCATTGCGTCTGCTGGTCGGCGTGGGAAAAAAGCTGCGGCGGCTGTTTGACAGAGCCGTTGAGGTACTGCGCGCGGGTAATGGGATAAACGAGCGTGCCGGCGTTGAACAAAAAGGCCAGTTTGCCTTCACCAAAAAGGGTGTGGAGTTCAGGGCAGCTTGGATGCAGGCCGTAGGTATTGCCGTCGGGGTTCTGGGAAGTGATCCCCAAAATGGCGGTCTGAGGAATCGCCAGCACCGGCGTGCGGATGGCAGCGTAATTCTGGTATTGGGACGTAATGGTGGGAATGATGAGGTTGTTCGAATCATTGCCGCCCTGGAGGAAGATGCAGACCAGCGCCTTGTAACTGCCGGGATTGGATTGCGCGACCGCCGCGTTCATGAAGCGCAACTGGCTGATCGCCGAGGTCATGGCGAGGGTCCCGACACCAGCGCACGCCGCGCGCCGGAGGAAATCACGGCGCGAAACATTGGAGAGTTTGGTTTTGCTCATAGATTACTTTTGGATCATGTAGTCGGGCGAACTGACGATCAAGTGAATGACGGCGCGTACGCGGTCGCGTATCTGAGTCTGGGTGGGCGGCGTGCTCCAGCTAAAATTGTTAGTGTTCACGAAGGCGACAATATTCGACTGGCAGTCGGCAGAAAGCTCACCCGCGGCCAAGTAAGTATTCAATGCGCTCACAAGCGTAGGAATGTTGGCATCCGAAGTATAATTGGCGGTCATCCACGGCGCGATGTTCATGACGATGGCGCCATTGCCGGTGGTGAAACTGCTCAGGCCGTTGGTATTGCCAATGTTGTTCAACAGGCTGCCCTCGATGAAATTCATCTGCAAATCCACGCCGCTGGCGGTGGTCAGTTGAAATTCCGGCGTGGTCAAGCCCGCGGATGCGAGCGCGCCCGGAAATTCATAGCCCGGATAGAACCAATTGAAAACGGTCGGGGAACGCAACGGCGATTGCTGAAGGCTGGCCGTGGTGCCGGAGTCCGTATAGCTCATATTCCAGGTGCTTTGCTGGACAACGACATTGCCGGAGCGGTTCAGCACGGGCGCCTGCAACGCATAAACCGAGAGACTGTTTTCATTCTGGTTCTTGGAGAACGTCGCATAGACCGTGAAATGCATCGGGTCGAGCACGCTCTGGACCTGGAAAATTCCATTGGTGGCGATGCCGGAAGTGAAATTGATGAATACGCTGTTGCCTACGACGAGGTCGTCGGGACCGGTGGTGCTGATGACGATGTTGGTGCCGGTTTGCGTGTAACCGCCCACGGAGAGTTTGGGCAACAGGCAACTGCCCGCGCGGGTCACGATATCGGTCGTGACCACGGTGAAATGCGCCGTGTCGATGATGTTCGAAACGACAAACAATCCGTTGGACGCGCCACCAGTGGTGAAGACGATGTAGACGGGATTGTTACTGGTCAGGCCGTTGTTGGAAAAGACGGCGGTGATGATGCCGTTGGTTTGGCCATAAGTGCCGGTAACGAGTTGCGGCGCGTTGACGGTAAAGTTTGTCGAACTGGTTTTAGTGATGCTATAGCCCTGCGTGGTCGGCGCAGGATTGCCGGAAGTATCCGTGAAAATCAGCCACGCAGTATCGCCGTTATTCATATTGTGTGGGCTCGTCGTTGTGATGGTAATAAGCTGGTTGGTCGTCTGGCTGTACGTGCCGCTGACGGTTGGCGGCGAGGGGAAGGCGCGGGCCAGTTCGGTGGCGCGGACCAACGGCTCGCGTTCTTTGCCATAAGCCGGTTGAGAAAGCATATCCGGGCTGCGCGCCTCATAATCCAGCAGGATGGCCTGGATGACGGCCTCCATGTTGCCGCGCACGCCGGTACCGTCATTGTCAAACACCTGCGCGACGCGATAGACGTAATCGCGGCTGGGATTGCTGGTAACGAGGCGCTGGATCAACTCGCGGCAAATGAATGGCCCGACGTTGGGATTGTTGAAAATGGAGTTGAGCGCCTGCTCCAGGTCATTCGTATCATAAGCGACATTGGCGGAGTTGGTCGCATTCAGTTGGATGCCGTAGGCGGGCGGCAGGACAACGTTGTCGAGGATGAGCTTGGAGGTTAATTGATGGTGTGAAGGCACCAGCACCATGGGATTGGTGCCGTTGTAAGCCGGGAAAAAGTTCGCGGGCGGCAGGCCGTTGGCCAGGTTGGTCTGGTAATAAGTCCAGCCGGTGAAGACAGCGGCATATCCCTCGATTTCGTTCTGGTTGTAAGTCGGGATGAGATTGTTCTGCGAGTTGAGGATGAGCGAGCCGTCCGGCCACAGGCGGTTCAGCCCGATGGAGAACAATTGCTGGACTTCGCGCGCGTAGTTTTCATCCGCATGGAGCCCGGTAATCTCGCTGCCGGCGCTATTGCCGAGCATGCCCAGATAGAGGCCCATGGAGGGATGCAGCGTGACGTTTTCAAGAATATTGCGGAAATTGCCGAAGGCATTGTCTGCGAGCATGTCGTAGTAGGAGGAAAGGGCGTCCGCGTGGTTTACCAGCACGCCGTTTTCGGAAACCACAAAAATTTCGCTCAGGGCGAAGGCCACGCGCTGGCGTAACTGGTCCGGCGCCGTCACGGAATTTTGCCACCAGGCATTAAACCAATCCGGGCTTTGG
>DATMLG010000088.1:0-7522 GCA_035570675.1 Verrucomicrobiia bacterium
TCCATTTCCGCGCCGTAGGCAATTGTCCGTTTGAACCTGCTTTTTTCTTTCCAAATCTGGTGGATTCAGTCAGATTTCCGGGCTTATGTCGTTGCCGACTCTCTTGATCGTTGAAGACAACGAGGAAGATTTGTTTTTGCTGACGCGGGCCTTTGAACGTGCGCATGTCGCCAATCCCGTCCAATCAGTGCGCACCGGCGCGGAACTGACCAAGTATCTCATGGGCATCGGCCCGTTCCGGGATCGCAAGACCTATCCCCTGCCTGGAATAATTTTTCTGGACCTGCGGTTGGAGGACATGCAGGGAACGGATGTGCTGCGTTTCTTGAACGGGCAAAAGGATTTGAGCGGGATCACCGTGATCGTGTGGACTACGGCAATCGGCCCGGGTGACGCGGTGGAGGTTCGGGAACTTGGCATCAAGTGTTGCATTTCCAAACCGCCCACCTTGGAATTGTTGAATCAAACCATTCACGGCTTGAACGACTTCCTGACCGTCAACGGCCTTCCGGTCCTGCTGGAATACAACCAGACGGTTTAAGCCGAAGCCCGGTTGTTTTCGCCAACGAATTCATGCGCAAGTGATTGCGGGAGAAGGGTCAACCAGCCGCAACTTGTATATTCCACGCCGCTGCTTATGCTCCCTCAATGAGCAATATCACTGGCGACAACAGTTTCATCAAGGAAGACCCCTGGCGGATTTTTCGCATCATGGCCGAGTTCGTGGAATCATTTGAAACGATGTCCAAGATCGGTCCGGGAGTGACCATATTTGGCTCGGCGCGCACGGCCCCGGAAAATCCGTCCTACAAGGCGACTGTCACCCTGGCCCAAAAACTGGCGCGCCACAAACTCGCCGTCATCACCGGTGGCGGTCCCGGCATCATGGAAGCCGCCAACCGCGGTGCGGCCAAGGCCGGCGGCAAATCCGTGGGGTTGAACATCGAACTGCCCCACGAACAAACCGGCAATCGTTACGCGAATGTGCCCGTCCATTTTCATTATTTTTTCTCGCGCAAGGTGTGCTTCGTCAAATACAGCATCGCCTTCGTATTCATGCCCGGCGGTTTCGGGACGCTGGACGAATTCTTTGAAGTACTGACGCTGGTGCAAACGCAGCGCATCCCGCGTTTCCCGCTCATTTTATTCGGAAAAAAACACTGGAAGGGCCTGTTCGACTGGCTGCAGGCCACGCTGGGCAAGGGGGCGTTCATCAGCCCCGGCGACATGGATCTCATCACCGTCACCGACGACCCGGAGGAGGCGGTCAACATCATCCTGGATTACGAACGGCGTGTCGGGCCACCGGACGTGATGCCCAAGGCGTTCTCCTGAAAATTAAAAATTCAAAATGAAAAATAAAGAGGCCGTTCGGAAACGGTCAGGGCACTGAAGAATTGTTATCATGTATAAGGTCACACGCCTGCCGAACGGCCTCACTGTCGCCACGGCCGAAATGCCGCACATGACGAGCGTCAGCCTCGGCTTGTGGGTCGGCGTGGGCGGCCGCTACGAGCCGGCGGAAGTCAACGGCGTCTGCCATTTCATCGAGCACCTGCTGTTCAAGGGCATGCGACGGCGTTCCGCGCGGCGGATCTCCCAGGACGTGGAGGGCATCGGCGGCTATCTCAACGCCTTCACCAGCGAGGAGATGACCTGCTACCATTCCAAGGCGCGCCACGACCGCTTCGACGAACTGCTCGACGTGCTGACCGACATGTTCCTCAATTCCAAATTTGATCCGGTGGAAATTGAGAAGGAACGCGGCGTCATCAAGGAGGAACTGGCGATGTATCTCGACCAGCCGCAACATCGCGTCCAGGAACTTTTAAACGAAACGCTCTGGCCGGAACAGCCGTTGGGCCGCCCGCTCACGGGCACCGAGGAAACGCTGGATGGGCTGAATCGCGCGCGGCTGGTCAATTATCAGCACGAGAATTATGTCGCCGGCCGCACCATCATCGCCGCCGCCGGGCGGTTGAATCATCAGCAGATCGTCCGGACTGTTTCGCGGCTGGCCGGGCGCTTTCCACAGGGCAGGATTTCTCAATTCGTTCCCGCAACTTCCAACCAAAGCCAGCCGAAGTTGCGATTATTTACCAAGGAAACGGAGCAAACCCAGCTGGCATTGGGCATTCGCGCCTGCTCGCGCCATGATCCGCGCCGTTACGCGTTGCGCCTGCTGAACACCGTCCTCGGCGAAAACATGAGCTCGCGGCTGTTCCAGGTGGTCCGCGAGGACCGCGGCCTGGCTTATTCCATCTACAGTTCGCTCGGCTTTTTTGATGATGCCGGCTGCCTGAATATTTCCGCCGGCCTTGACCTCGACAATTTGCCGAAGACACTCAAGCTCATCATGCGCGAGCTGACGCAACTCACCCGGACGCCGCCTGGCGCGGTGGAATTGCGCCGCGCCCGCGATTACGTCCTTGGCCAGCTCGACATGAGCCTGGAAAGCACCGACAACCAGATGATGTGGCTCGGCGAAAATCTGATCAGCCATGGCAAAATCATCGCCCCCCGGGAAATCAAACGGCGCATCAACCGGGTCACCGCCGGTGAAATCCGCGCCGTGGCCCGCGATTTTTTCCGGCCCGAGCGCCTGAACCTCGCGCTGGTGAGCCCGCTGAAATCAGCCAAAAGCCTGGCTGGTTTGCTGAAACTATAATGCGCCCATTTATCCAGGAAATTAGCAGCCCGCACACGCCCGAATCGCTTTTGGAACGGGTGCAGGGCACGGGCGCGGTGTTGCTTCGAACCGGGTCCTTTGATTCGCCGCAATCTCGTTATTCTTTCATCGCCGCGCGACCGTTCTTGACGATGCGTTCCTTCGGCTCGCGCTGCGAGTTCTGCCATCCTGGCGCGCTGACTTCGGAACCGGGGAAACACACTCAATTCGGAAGTCCGTGGCGCATTTTGGAAGGTCTGATGGCACGTTACGAACTCCCTGATGAACCGGACTTGCCCTTTCCGCTCGGCGGATGTTTCGGATACTGGGGTTATGACCTCAAGGAATTCTTGGAGACCCGGCTGCCCCGCCGAGCCGTTGACGACCTGGAATTGCCCGGCTGCCAGGTCGGTTTTTACCACAGCCTTGTCGCATTCGATCATCACCTCGGCAAGACCTGGATCATTTCCACCGGCCTGGGCGTGGACGGTTCTCGCGACGAAGACCGTGCCCGGGAACAACTCGAATTTTGGCGTGAAAAGATTCAAACTCCCGTTTCTCCCCTCGAGCCCCGCGCCTCACGCCCCGCGCCTCACGCGCCCAGCCTGACCTCCGACCTGTCCCGTGCCGAATTCATCGCGCGCGTGGAGCGGGCCATCAAATACATTCGTTCGGGCGACATCTACCAGGTGAACCTCTCACACCGGCTTGCGTCCGCGTGCGGTTTGTCAGGCTGGGAATTTTTTCAGCGGCTGGCCTCAATCTCCCCCGCGCCGTTCTCCGCGTATCTGGATTGCGGTGATTTCCAGGTGGTCTCCTCGTCGCCGGAGCTTTTTCTGCGCCTGAGCGGTTCGCACATTTTGACGCGCCCCATCAAGGGCACGCGCCCGCGCTCGGCCGACGCGGACCGCGACGCCCAATTGACCTACGAACTTCAGACCAGCCCCAAGGAAATGGCGGAACTCGTGATGATCACCGATCTGCTGCGCAATGACCTCGGCCGCGTGTGCGAATTCGGCTCCGTGCGGGTCCCGGAACTGGTGCGGCTGGAGCGCCATCCGCAAGTGCAGCATCTGGTCTCCACCGTCGAGGGCCGGCTGCGAAAGGATGTCTCGCATTTTGGCGCGTTCGCCTCATGTTTTCCCGGCGGCAGCATCACCGGCGCGCCGAAAATCCGGGCGATGGAAATCATCGACGAGTTGGAGCCAGTCACGCGCGGGCCGTACACCGGCGCGCTGGGTTACCTGGGTTTCAACCGCGAGAGCCAGCTCGCCATCACCATCCGCACCGCGGTTTGCCGGGAGGGAACGGCGTACTTTCATGCCGGCGCGGGCATCGTCGCGGATTCAATTCCGGAGGCGGAATACGAGGAAACACTGGCAAAGGCTGCGGGATTCCTGGCGGCGCTCAATCTCGAACGCTCTACTTCGCCTTCTCAACAACCAACATCTCGATAGGTTCGCGGCCCGTCCGTAACAGGGCGCGCTTTGCGTTGTCACAATTTAGCGGGGCCTGTTAAGATGCTTCCGTGATTTCACGGGTTAAATCGGAACAGTTGTTCAGCGAGGCGTTGCGCTACATTCCGGGAGGGGTGAACTCGCCGGTGCGGGCGTTTCGGGCCGTGGGCGGGAAGCCGTTCTTCGTGGACCGCGCCAAGGGCGCGCACGTATTCGACGTGGACGGCAACAAATACGTCGATTATGTGGGCACTTGGGGTCCTGCCATCCTCGGCCATGCGCATCCGAAGATCATTGTGGCGGTGCGGGACGCGGCTTTGAATGGGACGAGTTTTGGCATTCCCAATCCGCTGGAAGTCATGATGGCAAAGATGATTTGCTCCGCAATGCCAAGCGTGGAGAAGGTGCGGATGTGCAATTCGGGGACGGAAGCAACGATGTCGGCGATCCGGCTGGCGCGCGGTTTCACGAAGCGGGACAAGATCATCAAGTTTGAGGGCTGTTATCATGGGCACGTGGATTCGCTGCTGGTAAAGGCGGGGTCGGGCGCGCTGACGTTCGGCAGCCCCGACAGCGCAGGTGTGCCGGCGGCGTTCACACAACACACGGTCGTGCTGCCGTTCAATGATGTGGAAGCCGTGCGGGCAGCGTTCGTCGCCAATCGCGGACAGATGGCGGGCATTATTGTGGAACCGGTGCCGGGCAACGCGGGGTTGTATCTACCGAAGCCGGGTTACCTTGAATTCTTGAGCGAGATCACCAAGGCGGAGGACGCGCTGCTGATTTTTGACGAGGTGATGACGGGATTCCGGCTCGCGCGCGGCGGGGCGCAGGAACTTTATGGCATCAAGCCCGACCTAAGTTGCTTCGGGAAAATCATCGGCGGCGGTTTGCCGGTGGGGGCGTTTGGCGGTCGTGCCGAGATCATGGACCTGCTCGCGCCGCTGGGGCCGGTATATCAGGCGGGGACTTTGAGCGGCAATCCGCTGGCGATGGCGGCGGGAATTGCAGGACTGGAAGAATTGTTTGCGGGAAATGCCTATGAACAATTGGAAAGCCTCGGTGCGCAATTGGAGGCCGGAATGAAAGAGGCGGCGAAATCGGCGGGAGTGCCGGTGGAGTTCAAACGCATTGGCTCGATGTTCTGCGGTTATTTCACAGACCGGCCGGTGCATAACCTGGCCGACGCAATGCGGAGCGACCGCGAGCGGTTCAAAAAATATTTTCACGGCATGCTGGAGGAAGGAATTTACCTGGCACCATCGCAGTTCGAGGCGGGTTTTCTTTCAACCGCGCACAGCGCGGCGGACATCGATCGAACCGTGAAGGCGGCGACGAAGGTGATGAAAACTTTGTGAACATTAAACGGAACTATGCGAATTCTCGGCATTGACCACGGCACAAAACGAATCGGACTGGCCATCAGCGACGAGCTGGGGATGATTGCGCAGCCGCTGGAGTTCGTGCTGGCGGATCCGTTCGACAAGTTCCTCGTGCGGTTGAGGGAAATCATCCGCGAGAAGGAGGTCGAACTGTTGCTGGTCGGAATGCCGCGGAACATGGACGGCAGTTACGGGCCGGCGGCGTTGAAGGTGCAGGAATTTGTGGCAGTCCTTGGTGACACGGTGGGCATTCCGATCAAGCTGTGGGATGAACGGCTGACTTCGGCGCAGGCGAACCGGTTCCTGATCCAGGCCGGGGTGAGACGGGACAATCGCAAGCAAAAGGTGGATAAGACGGCGGCGGCGATTTTGTTGCAAAGCTATCTCGACTCGTCGGACGGTTGAACCAGGCATCGGATGGACACGCTCAAGTTCAAGCTGGTCATCGCCTACGACGGGACGAATTACGCCGGCTGGCAGGCCCAGAAAACCGGGGTGGGCGTCCAGCAGCGCGTGGAGGAAGCGTTAGCGAAGCTGTTCCAGGGAGCGGGACGGTTGCACAGTTCCAGCCGGACGGACACCGGCGTGCATGCCCTCGGAATGGTGGCGCATGTGGAGATCCCGCGGGCGCAGTTCCGGATGCCGGCGGCGAAGCTGGCGCTGGCAATCAACGCGCATCTGCCAGCGGACGTCCGCGTCACCTCGGCGCGACGCTGCCGGGCGGAATTTCACGCGCGCTTCGACGCGGCAGGCAAGCAGTATCGGTATTTTGTGTGGAACCATACGTCGATGAATCCATTGCTGCGCTCGCAGGCATGGCAGGTGCCGCGCAAACTGGACCTGACGGCGATGCGGTCGGCGGCGCGGTTTTTCCTGGGGAAGCGGGATTTCAAGTCCCTGGCCGCCAGCCGCAATTATGAGGCGGATTCAACGGTGCGCACGCTGACGCGCTGTGACATCAAGCGGAGCGGGCCATTGTTGACATTCATCATCGAAGGAGACGGTTTTCTGTACAAGATGTGCCGGGGAATTGTCGGAACGCTGGTGCAGGTGGGACAGGGGAAAATCGCGGCGGGAGAAATCAAGGGCATCCTGGCGAGCAAGGACCGGCGGGTGGCGGGGATGACCGCGCCGGCGCAGGGATTGGTCTTGTGGAAGGTGTATTACAAATCCAAGGGCCGCAAAACGAAATCAAATGGCTGAACCGGTCATGAACATCGTTTTGGTCGAGCCCGAGATTCCGCCGAACACGGGCAATGTTGCGCGGCTTTGCGCGGCGACGAAGACGCGGCTGCACTTGATTGAACCGCTGGGATTTGAACTGGACGACCGGCAGTTGAAACGCGCGGGCATGGATTATTGGGAGCAGGTCGAATGGCATCGCTGGAAAGGCTGGGCAGAATTCCAGAAATCATTACCGACGGACGCCCGGCTCTGGTTTGTGGAATCGAACGGACCGAGGCTGTATTCCGAGGTGTCCTATGCGGCGGGGGATTATCTGGTTTTCGGCCGGGAGACGGCGGGACTGCCCGCGTCGCTGCTGGAAGAAAACCGAGAACGCTGGGTGCGCATTCCCATGCTCAACGCGGAGTCGCGCTCGCTGAATCTTTCAAATTGCGCGGCGATTGTGCTGTTCGAGGCGTTGCGACAGCAGGGTTTTGGCGGGGAACGGTGAAACAGGAACACCGGCGCGAGCTATCCGCAGGCTAGTCCTTCGCTCCAAATTTTTTCAACAAGGCGGCGATGTCCTCGTGCTCGTTGATGGCGGCATAATACAGCGCAGTTTTGTTGCTGTAATCGCGGCCATTGACGTCCGCGCGCCGTTCCAGGAGCTGTTCGACGACGGGCAACTGGCCGCTGACGGAAGCCATGATAAGCGCGGTGCGGCCGGGATAATTTCTACGGTTGATGTCCGCCCGGTTGTCGAGAAAAAGGGCGACGATGTTGACATGCCCGACCCGGGCCGCAAGATGAAGCGGGGTGACGCCGTGCTTGTCGAAGGCGTCGACGCGCGC
>DATMLG010000089.1:0-5340 GCA_035570675.1 Verrucomicrobiia bacterium
GGGGGAATTTTCTAAGCGGGCCGATCATTGGCCGACAAAATGCCACATTTGGAGGGAATTTTCAAGGCGATGTCTTGCGCGGCGCCGGGGTATTGCAATGGGTTCCCAGCATGCCGGCAGCCGCCCGAAGGGCGAAGGCTGGTGCCAGAGGCCGGGGTTGAACCGGCGACCAAAGGCTTATGAGTCCTCTGCTCTACCACTGAGCTACTCTGGCAAACCGAGTGGAAACTTTACGCGGGCGGGAAACGTCCGGGCAAGCATTTTCAGTCCGGAGAATTATCGCCGATAAACCCAAAAACGCAGGGCCGCTGGGGACTTACCACGGCAACCGTTTTTGCAGATGAAAATAACCGCCGGTCGGCCCATCGGCAGGAAGCGTGGCCAGCCATACGCTGGTTTTCGCGCCCTCGGAAACATCCAGGTCGGCGCCTTCCCCACCCATGTCGGTACGCACCCAGCCGGGATGGGCCGAGTTGACCTTGATGGGAGTGCCCCTCAGTTCGTAGGCAAGATTGACGGTGAAGGCGTTGAGTGCCGTCTTGGAGGCGTCGTAAGCGAAAGCCTTGCTATCATATATGTTTGACGAAGGATCGGATTGGAGCGTCAAGGAACCCAGGATGCTGGAGAGGTTCACAATGCGTCCGGCGGGCGCCTTGCGAATGAGCGGCAGAAGCCGCTCCGTCAGCGCGACGGTCCCAAAAAAATTCGTCTCAAAAGTTTCGCGCAGAATCTTTATCGCGGGCGATTCGGTCTGATTGCTATTCGGCGCCTCACCGTTTAATCTCCCGCCCTCCTGCCGGATGCCGGCATTGTTTACCAGAATGTCGAGTTTACCATGACGGCTTTCCAGATGCGCATAAGCTCCGGCGAAGGTTGCGGGGTCGGAAACGTCGAGGCGCACCACTTCCGCCCGACATCCCTCCGACTCAAGCTGCTTGACCGCCGAAGCTCCCTTTTCGGGATCGCGGACCCCCAAAACAGCGATAATTCCCAGACGACCCAGATCGCCGGCAGTTTGCAACCCCAAACCCCGGTTTCCACCGGTGATGAGCGCAATTTTATCCTTCTGATTTTCATTCATGGGGAAGCTTAAACCCAGACCGGCAATTTGCAAAACCCAACCGTTCCGCCAGGCCCAGCATTCCGGGGCGCTGACGCCGTGATTGACTGACCGGGTGCTGATTTGGTTAGAGTGTGGCATCAGCGTTGCCCGATGCCGGTGACAAATTATCCCGCCATTGGCGGTTTCACAGGCAAAAAGGCGCATGTATCAATGTAAACCTGCATGAAATCAAAATTCTTCCGTATTCTCCTGGCGTTGGCGTGCGTGGCAACATTTCGCGCCTCGGCAGACAGCATCACCGTCCAGGTGGACAAGCCCGGCATCAAGATCAGCCCCATGTTTTTTGGCCTGATGACGGAGGAGATCAATCATTCGTACGACGGCGGCCTTTACGGCGAGTTGATTCGCAACCGTGTTTTCAAGGACAGCATGCAGAATCCGGTGACCTGGTCCGTGGTGCAGGCGGACGGGGCGGCGGCGGCGATCGCGCTCGACACTTCCGCGCCGCTCAATGAAGCGCTCGGGACGAGCCTGCGGCTGGACGTGACGGCCGCGGCGGACGGCAAGCCCGCCGGCGTGGCGAACCGCGGGTATTGGGGCATCCCTGTGAAGCCCGGCACGCGTTATCGCGCGTCATTTTATGCGAAGGCCGCGCCGGGCTTTGACGGTGCGGTGACGGTCGCGATTGAGAGCGAAGACGGCGCGACGGTTTATGCGACGGCGAAAGTGAAACAGCTTACGGCCGACTGGCGGCCTTACTCCGTCACTCTGACGACCGGCAAGGTGGACCCCACGGTGAACGCGCAATTCGTCATCACAGTTGACTGGCCCGGCACCGTGTGGCTGAACTTGGTTTCGTTGTTTCCGCCGACGTTCAACAATCGTCCGAACGGCAACCGCATTGATTTGATGGACATGCTGGCCGGGATGAAGCCGTCGTTTCTGCGATTGCCCGGCGGCAACTATCTGGAGGGCGACACCATTGCCACGCGTTTTCAATGGAAAAAAACCATCGGCGACCTGACGGAACGTCCCGGACATCAGGGGACGTGGAGCTACCGGTCGTCGGACGGCCTGGGGTTGCTGGAGTTTCTGGAATGGTGCGAAGACTTGAAGATGGAGCCGGTGCTGGCGGTGTACGCGGGTTACTCGCTGAGGGGCGCGCATGTTGAACCCGGGCCCGACCTGGCGCCGTATGTGCAGGACGCGCTGGATGAAATTGAATATGTCACCGGCGACGCCGGCACGAAGTGGGGCGCGGAGCGCATCAAGCATGGCCATCGCGCGCCGTTCAAGCTGACGTACGTGGAAATTGGCAACGAGGACAACTTCGACCGGTCGCGCACTTACAACGGGCGTTACGCGCAGTTTTATGACGCCATCAAGGCCAAGCATCCGGACCTGCAATTGATTGCCACGATGCCGGTGAGTTCGCGCAAGCCGGACGTGGTGGATGATCATTATTATCGTTCGGCGCGCGCGATGGAGGCGGACTCGCGCCATTACGACAACACGGACCGGAACGGGCCGAAGATTTTCGTGGGTGAATGGGCCTCGACCGAAGGCAGCCCCACACCGACGATGAACGCGGCGCTCGGCGACGCGGCATGGTTGACCGGTTTGGAGCGCAACTCGGACCTCGTGGTGATGGAGGCTTACGCGCCGTTGCTGGTGAACGTGAATCCCGGCGCGCGGCAATGGGCCACGGACCTGATTGGCTACGATGCGATGAACAGCTTTGGTTCGCCGTCGTATTACGTGCAGAAAATGTTTGCGGCCAATCACGGTGAATCCGTGCTGCCGGTGGACATCAATGCGGCGCCGGACACTTCGCCGCCCGCTCCGTTCACGCCGCGCGGCGCGGTCGGTGTTGGCACCTGGGGCACGCAGGCGGAATACAAGGACATCAAGGTGACGCATGATGGCACAACGCTGTTGGAGGGCAATTTCACCAACGGCATCGAGGGCTGGAACGCGCGCGGCGGCAATTGGTCGGCGCAGGACGGCGTGCTGACGCAGAGCAGCCTGGACAACGACGTGCGCGCGACGGCTGGTGACCGGACGTGGACGGATTACACCTACACGCTCAAGGCGCGGAAAACGGGTGGCGCGGAGGGTTTTCTCATCCTGTTTCATGTGCAAAGCGGGAACCGGTACATCTGGTGGAATCTTGGAGGCTGGGGCAACAGCCGCACCGTGCTGGAACGCGGGGAGAACGGCGCGAAATCCGAGTTCGGACCGGTGGCGACCAATACGATTGAAACCGGACGCTGGTATGACATCCGGGTGGAAGTGCAGGGTCGCGCGATAAAATGTTATCTGGACGACAAGCTGGTCACGGAAGCGGAGGAAGGCGCCGGGCCGCAGCCGGAGCCGATTTATGTGAGCGCGAGCGGAAGTGCGTCGAGCGGCGAGGTGTTTTTGCAGGTGGTGAACATCACCGCGGCGCCGCGGCAGATTGACGTGAATTTGCAGGGCGTGACGAAGGTGGCGGGCGACGCGGCATGCGAGGTGTTGAGCGGAGATCCTTCTGACGTGAATTCCATCGCTGAGCCGGAGAAAGTCGCGCCGAAAATGGAGATGCTTCAGGGTGTCGGGCCGACGTTCACGCACGAATTTCCGGCGCATTCGGTCACGGTAATACGACTGAAGGCGAAGTGATTGGTGACTGAGGAAGAATTTCGGCCACAGACCTGCCGCGACGGGCGCGAGCACGGCGGGCTGCACTGATTTCACGAAGAAGGCGGAGTGGGACCATAATTGCTGCAATCAGCGCAGGCAAAGCACTTGCGTCTGGCGTGAGTTGGATTATGGTGTGGGACAAATTGACGCTGTAATCGTTGAATATGGCCGGAAAAACGAGTTTTTTCAAGAAAGTCATCGGGCGGCTGGAGCAGCTCGATCCGCAAGGTTTGCGGGTCGTGCTGGAGCGGCTGGCGAGCGAGCGGAGCTTTCTGGAGACGTTGTTCAACATCATCGAGGACGGCGTGCTGGTGGTGGATGTGAAGGGGCGGATTCTGTATTGCAACCTGGCGGCGGGGAGATTGATCGGCCTGAACGCCGAGAGCGCGGAGGGCCGGCCGGTGAAGGAATATCTGCCGGAACTGGACTTGGAAAAACTTTTCGAGATGGATGCCGCCGGCGGTCAGCGCGTGGCGCGGCAGGAGTTGGAAGTGAATTATCCGCGTCCGCGTTATCTGCGGCTGTACGCGGCGCCATTGGACGGCGATGCGCCGGGGAGCTCGGGACTGGCGCTGATTTTGCATGACGCCACGGAGGCGCGGCAGAAAACGTTTGAGGCGATTGAGAGCGAACGCATCCAGGCTTTGACGCTGCTGGCGGCGAGCGTGGCGCATGAGATTGGGAATCCGTTGAATGCGCTGCACATTCATCTGCAATTGATGGAGCGCCAGATCAAGAAATTGAAGGGAGCGCCCGCGAACGGAGCAGCGGCGCCGACGCGGCGGCTGGGACGGGCGGCGGTGGTGTCGACGGGCAACGAAGCGTCCGAAGCGGCGGAGAAGCTGGAGCAATATTTGGAAGTGGCGAAGGGGGAAATCAACCGGCTGGATTACATCATCACGCAATTTTTGCAGGCGATCCGGCCGACGCCACCGCAGTTTCGCCCGGCCTCGTTGAATGACGTGGTGGAAAAGACGGTCGAGCTTTTGCGGCCGGAACTGGAAAACCGCGGTTTGTCTGTGAAGGTAAAACTCGCGCGGGGCGTGCCGGAGGTGCCGCTGGACGCCGGGCAGCTTCAGCAGGTGCTGGTGAATCTCATCAAGAACGCGATGCAGGCGATGACGCGGGGCGGCTCGCTGACGTTGCAGACGGGGCAGGGGACGGAGGGCGTGTGGGTGAGCGTGACGGACACGGGCGGGGGAATTCCCGAGGAGCAGATCAACCGGATTTTTGAGCCGTTCTACACGACGAAGAAAAAAGGGACGGGCCTGGGGCTGATGATTGTGCAACGGATTGTGCGCGCACACGGCGGGCGCATCGAGCTGGAAAGCAACGTGGGGCGGGGGACGAGTTTTCGCGTGTGGCTGCCGCGGCACGAGCGGGCGACGCGGTTGCTGGAGGGAGGGAAGGCGGGGTAATGGGTGAGAGTAAGATTAAGATTAGGAATACGATTAAGATGAAGAGCGGAGCAGTTAGTTATGCCTGAGAAACCGATGCTGTTGATTGTGGATGATGAGAAGCCGACGCGCGAAGGGCTGCGGGCGGCGCTCGAGGACCGTTACGATGTGTATCTGGCGGAGGACGCGAAGAGCGCG
>DATMLG010000090.1:0-5292 GCA_035570675.1 Verrucomicrobiia bacterium
AGGACCAGAAACCGTACCGTTATTATAAGTGAATTGAACGAGATTCACGCCGCCATAGGTATTGGTGCCGCTACAGTATAGGTCCGCGCCGGATGAACCATTGTTTCCAGCGATAATGGTGTTGGTCATCTCCGCCGAGCCATCGGTGAAGTTGACAATGCCGCCGCCATCGGCAGAAGCATTGTTTCCCGACAGGGTGCATGTATTCAGCGTCACTGTGCTGAATGCGTCGTTAAAAATGCCGCCCCCTTCTTGCGAGCTATTACCCGACAAGGTGCATTGATTGAGAGTCAGTCTGCCACCGTTGTTTATGCCACCGCCGTTATCGGCAGAACTATTACCCGACAGGGTGCATTGATTCAGCGTCAACGTGCCCTGGTTCAAAATGCCGCCGCCAGCACTGCTGGTATAACCATTAGTGATGGTGAGCGAGTTCAGGACGTCGGTGGCGCCGGAGGCGATATTGAAGACGGTGACGGCGCCGTTACCATTGATTTGAATGCCGCCGGGCAGAGCCGAGGCATCAATGGTGAGGCTCGTGTTAACAGGAAGCGCGTTGGCCAGCGTGATGGCCTGACCGGAGAGCGTGTTGGTAAAAGTAATGGTGTTATTGCCCACCGTGGTGGCGGCGGCGGCCCCGCGCAGCGAAC
Source organism: Verrucomicrobiia bacterium (assembly GCA_035570675.1). Classification (GTDB taxonomy): domain Bacteria; phylum Verrucomicrobiota; class Verrucomicrobiia; order Limisphaerales; family Pedosphaeraceae; genus DATMLG01. The sequence goes on from DATMLG010000090.1 coordinate 651, forward strand.
CCTGCCCCGAGTCCGCAGTGGTGGTGACGACCAGCGGCTGATTGACCAGCAGGTTGGTCGTGCTGAATTGGCCTTCGCCAAATGTGAATACCCGCACTTCATCCACCGCGCCGGAAAAAGTCTCCAAACCGCTGTTATCGGCCGCAACCAGGAAATTGCCCGCAGGAGTGACGGGCGTGTTCGTTATGGTCAAGGCGGGCACGCCGTTGGTGTAAAGGGTCACCACGTTGGTGGTGTTGAGGCCAACGACATGGTTGGTGCATACCAGGGCCACTTCGGTCCAGGTGTTTAAAGCCAGAGGCACTGAAGTGGAAATAAGGATGCCGCCGAAAAAAATCGCGCAGTTGGCGCCGGACTGATAAATGCCCCAGCCACTGCTGCCGGTGTTACCGTCATAAGCAATGACCTGGCCTCCGGTTCCGTTGGTAGGATAAACCCATAACTCCATGCCGAAATTGGTGGTGAGATTGGGAATAACGTTGCCCGCGGCGTATTGGCCGCCGGAATAGAATATACATAAGTCACTGCCGGCGAAAAACGCCGCCGAGCCGGAAATATTATTGGTGTAGAAGGGGTATCTCCCGCCGCTGGCGGGCTGGTTGGTCAGGGTGACACCGCCGGCGGAATCGATGGTATTGGTGGCATAACCGCCGCTGACCGCGTCGGGATCGCTCTCGCCCATGTGCCAGTCGTGGATGACGGTAACGGCGGCGTGGAGGTTGAAGGTCAGGCTGAGCGAAATGAGTAAAAGGGAAACAAGGGAAAATGTTTTCATGGCAGGGTCTCGGGGTTCAGGGCAACCGCATCTGAGGATGCAGGAATAGCAATTCACAATAATTAAGTCAAGTATTAAGAGAGGCTAATAACAGATGGGGCAAGTTTTTCAGAGAGAATGCGTTGGGACGGCGGAGGCCGGGGCGGGGAGTTGGGAATTTGAGATTTCCCCGGCAGAAGCGCTTGCTACAGATCCATTGCCAGCCTATGGCGTGCCGTATTGATAGACCTGATAGAATCTTTGGCTCAGGCCCAAAGTGTCGGTCCAGCTCGCGGTGGAATTCGTGGCAGTGACTTGGGTGGGCGAGGTGAACCAAGCGAACAAGTTGGTGGAGTATTCCACTTGATAAGTCCGGCCCACGGTGGCGGGCCAGGTCAAAGTGACGGTGCCTTGCGCCGGCTGAGCCTGGGCGGCGAGATGCTCAAAAGGCAGCGCGACAAAGCCGGCCTGCTGCAGGCCGCGCTGGATTTCCGGATTTAACATGAACAGCCGCCAGACATTCTGGTTCCGGTAATTCTCAGTCGAAATTACGATGGGCCCCTGGTCAAGGCCCAGTTCATCCGTATCGTACCAAACGGGGACGGTACTGAAGTTAAACGCGTCAATGAAACCGTAGGCGGTCCAGAGTTTGGTCCGGCCCAGGCTGTAGAAGTATTCCAGCGTCGGCAAAGCGATCTCCGGAGCGAAGGACATGGCGCCCCCGGCCGCAGTGGGAGCGATGGTGCCGTCATCATTCTCGGCCGGAGGCGCACCGTGCACCGCGTAGCCCGAGGGATCGTCCGAGGCGGTCAACCCCCAGATGTCAGCACTATAATCTTTCCAGCCGCCCGGGTTGGCAATGCAGTAGGCCTGCTGGGCCAAAGCCGCCCGATGCGAGTTTTCGAAATAGGTGCTGTTTTCGGCATTCATGTAAGCATCGCCAATGTGGCGGAAGTCCACCCAGCAGTGGGAGTACTCATAGCCGTACAATGGGGGAAAGACGATATACGACTCGCCGTACTCGGTGGCCCAGGCGTATCCGCTGGTCCAATAGCTCCAGCAATCGGCCGGCAGCGTGTTGCTGGTGGCGCCCATGCCGAGCAGATAAAGCAGCATTCCTTCGTTGTAACCCTGCCAATCGCCAAACGTGCTGAAGCCGCTTCCCCCGGGCAGCCAGCCCATGCGTACCGCGTTCGTACCCGGGACGTCCGGCGCAAACCAGAGCCAATTCACGCGGTTAAAGATCGCGCTGGCCTCCGTCTGGATGCTGGTTTCCGTGGCGTTGGTGCCGTTGAAATACTGTTTGGAGTAAAGGATGCCCGCCAGCAAAAAGGTGCTGTCGATGGAGGACAATTCCGAACTGCCCGAGCGCGTGGCCGCGTTCATGTCCAGGAAATGGTAGAACCAGCCGTTGTAACCGATGTCGCCCGTAGCATTGGGGCCTTGCGGTCCGTTCCAAAAAGTGTTCAACGTCGTCAGCACCCGCGCGGCGCCCTGGGTGCGCGTAATCCAGCCGTGGTCAACGGCGATCCCGATGGCGGTCAGTCCGAGCCCGACCGAGAAAATGCTGCAGGCAGAGCCGTCCGGCGCACCACCCGTACTGCGATCCGGAATGAGACCATTGGCGGGATTGGCCGTATACCAAAAGAAATCGAAATTGGCCTCCTCCAGGTAATCCATGAAGGCGTTGTCGCTGGCAAAGTGATTGGGCGTCGTAAAGGCCGTAGCCGACGGCGGGCTGGTCTGGGAGGATGCGTTCACGGCGGTGACCTGATAATAATAGGTCAGCCCGTCGCTGACGCTGAGATCGCAATAACCCAGCGCGGTCAGCAACCCGCTGTTCCGTTGGGTAAAAGGGCCAGTGCTGCTGAGGGCGCGCGACACATTGTATCCGGATACGTTGGGTGACGCATCGGGGTCCCAGTGCAAAATGACGCTTTGGTCACCCGAGAAGATGACCACGTTGGTTGGGGCTACGGGTTGCGCGACGGCAGCGAAGGCGACTGCCCAGAGAAAAACTCCCAGTACCAGGTTTCGTTCTATATGCATTGCAGCGACAAAGGAAGCGGCGGTGAACGTGAGTATATCAGCCGGGAAAATGAGGTCAAGGCTAATTCATTTCGGCGGGGAATCGTTAAAAAACGTGTTGACACTCATGGATTCGGTAGCCATAGTGAGAATGCAAAACCCCCTTCTGGATGTGTCCAGGGATTTATCCTAGAGGAGGTAAAGAAAGGACAAGCCTATGAAAAGTGACAACTTGCCGGCAGCCGGCGCCCGGGTCCTTCGTCACCCAATTGAAATTATGAAACCCACAATCATCTATCTCCCGCTTCTGGCTGTCGCCCTGGCGTTGGCATTGACCACTCTACCGGCCAAAGCCCAAATCACCAATTCGCTCCTGGTGAATCCGAGTTTCGAGGCAAACAGCGGCCAGGCCATTCCCACTGGCTGGACATATTTTGCTCCGCCGCAGTCGGTAACGAACAAGGATTATTGGATAGTTAATGCCGCCAGCGCGAATGACCATAATGCAGTAACCAATGCCCAGTCCGGAACCTACTGGTGGAAGCAGTGGAATGAGCTGTACAAGTCCACGGTAAGCAATGTGGCGGGCATCTATCAAATTGTGGGCGCCTCGCCCGGCTCCATCTATCAGGCCAATGGGTGGATGACCTCGTCGAGCGGCGACGCATTGCCGTCAACCAATGATTATTGCTGGATTCAAGTCGAGTTTCTTGATGCCAACAGCAACCTTCTCTCGCTCTACAAATCGGATATTTACAACATCAATGCAGGCACAACAACCTGGTTTCCCTTCCAGGTGACCAACGTCTGCGATATCACCCAACCGGTGCCTACCGGCGATCCGAGTTTCAACACCTATGCGATTACCGGCTCGGTCAACCAGTTAGTGGCCCCGGCGGGCGCCGCGTTGATCCGTTACCGGCTTTGCGATTTCTTCTCCGCCAGTGATGGAGGGTCGGAGTATTTCGACAGCGCGGCTTTGGAACAGGTCAGTGGTCCGGTTCCGCCGGCAATCAACAATCTTAATCCACAAAACGAGATCTTCGTGCCACCCAGCAGCGGCCTCAGTTTTAACGTGACTTCGCCCAGTGGCTTTACGATCAATAATAGCGGCATTCAACTATTCTTAAATGGCAGCAACGTTTCCTCCGGCCTGGTCATTACTGGTTCCGCTTCCAGCAAAAACGTCACTTATAACGGACTGCAATCCAACCTCACCTACAACGCGACTATCAACGTCACTGACGTTTCCAACCTAACGTCCAGCGCCAATACGACCTTCCAGACCACCTGGGTGGGAGTGCCGGGGCTCACCTACTTGTGGGAGGCTGAGGATTTTGATTTTAACGGCGGCCAGTACATCGACAATCCTGACCTATGCACGGCGCCCGGCGATTCCGACTGTTACTTCGGACAAGTGGGCGAGCAGAACGTGGATGAGTATAGTACCGGCGTGCCCCCCGCCCAATTCTATCGGGGAGCCGCGGATGGCATCGGCACCCAACCCTCCGGGGATTTTTCGCGGCCAAACCTTTCCGGGGCAGGCCGGGTTGATTACTGCATCAATCCGTTCAACGGCACTCCATCCTACAGCGGCGCCGAATGGGTGAACTACACCCGCGATTGGCCCAACAGCACTAATTGGATCGTCGCCCGGCTCTCCACGGATGTGGGCCTGTCGGGGAGTATGCAAATGAGCGTGGTCAACCCGGGCGTGTCCACCAATGTCCTAGGCACTTTTACCATTAACAGCGGCCTGGGCTGGACTACTTTCGAATACGTCTATTTGATAGGCACAAACGGAGTCAACAAAGCGAACGTGGTCCTTAACGGCAAGGAAACGTTGCAAGTCACCAGCGG
>DATMLG010000091.1:0-2038 GCA_035570675.1 Verrucomicrobiia bacterium
GGGCAGCCCGCCCCCGCTTACCCGCCGCAAAGCATAGGCGCGATGCAGCCAGCCGGCGGCATCATCCGGCCACCCCGCCAGTTCCTCGCCGGCGATGCGGAGCGCGTCCTCCCATTGGCGTTCGTGCGCGTGCAGCGTCCAATGCACCGAGAGCACGTCCGGATGATATCGAAACGCGGGGTCAACCTGGCCCAGCGATTCGCGCGCCTCGGCGACGCAGTCCAGCCCGAGCCAGCCAATGGCGGCATCGAGATGATGTGAATCGGGCGGTTCCAATGCTTGCACGCGTCCATTTTAGCGGTGCCGGCGCCAATGGAAACGGCAAATTGAATCCCGCTGGCGTTTTTCCCGGAGCACGCTAACCTTATTGGATTATGAAAATGCTCATTTCATCTCTATTGCTTATGACCACGATTCTCTCCACACACGCAACCATTCAAACCAAGAGCATCGAATACACGCAGGATGGCGTGACCCTGGAAGGTTATCTTGCCTATGACGACTCGCTGCCGGGCAAACGGCCCGGGGTATTGGTTGTGCATCAATGGCTTGGCTTGACTCATTACGAAAAACACCGCGCCGAAATGCTGGCCCAACTGGGTTACGTCGCGTTCTGCGCGGACATCTACGGGAAGGATCAGCGCCCAAAGGACGTCAGCGAGGCGGGCGCCCTTGCGACAAAATTCAAAACCGACCGCACCCTGCTCCGCGCGCGGGCCAATGCGGGCCTGGATGTCTTGCGGCAGCAACCGAACGTGGATCCGCAAAAGCTGGCCGCGATTGGCTATTGTTTCGGCGGCACCACGGTGATTGAACTTGCCCGCAGCGGGGCGGACCTTGGCGGCGTCGTCAGTTTCCACGGCGGACTGGATTCGCCCACACCGGCTGACGGGAAAAACATCAAATGCAAAGTGCTGGCGCTGGCCGGAGCCGATGATCCGTTTCAAAAACCGGACGACCTGGCCGCGTTTGAAAACGAGATGCGCGACAACAAAGTAGACTGGCAGATTGCCTTTTACGGCGGTGCCGTTCACGCCTTTACGCAACCCAATCCGGGGTTTGTCAATGCGGGTGCGAAGTACAACGAAAAAGCCGACAAACGCTCGTGGCAGGCCATGAAGGATTTCTTCGCCGAAATCTTCTAATCATCCATCATCACCCAAGGGATGGTTGATGGCCGTCCTCCCCTAAATCTTATGCGCATCACCGGCGGCAGTGCGGCCCGGCGGATTCTGAAAGTTCCAAAAGGACTGGATGTCCGCCCCACTCCAGATCTCGTCAAGCAGGCAGTGTTCAATTCGCTTGGCTCACGGGTGGAACAGGCGACGGTGCTGGAATTGTTTGCCGGCAGCGGGGCGTTGGGCCTTGAATGCCTTAGTCGCGGTGCCGCCGCGGTCATGTGCGTCGAGAAATCCCCGCGGCACGCGGAATTCATCCGCAACAACGCGCTGGCTGCGGGTTACGCTGACCTCCTGGAGGTCCGGACTCAGGATGTTTTCCCGGTGATGGCGCAACTGGCGCACACCGGACGACGCTTTGACCTGATCCTGGCCGATCCACCGTACGGCGAGAAAAATGTCAATCGGCGTTCAACGTCATTTGCCCAGCAGTTGCTGGATGACCTCAACCTCCCCAAACTGCTGGCGCCCGGCGGGCGCCTGGTTCTGGGCCACACCAAACGCGACACCCTGGAAACCGTCGCGCCATGGATCGAAGTGAAACTGTTAAAGCACGGCGATACCATGATGCGGTTTTTGGAGGTTTCGGTAGCGGCCCTCGGGTGATTTATACCAATCACCAATGACGATAGGTGCAATCGGTAGGGCGCGTTGTCCCTAACGCGCCGCGAACGGGGTGAGGTAATCACAACTCCGGAAACTTTAGCGCGTTCTCGTGTCTGGCCACGACGGCTCGCTGGGACAGCGAGCCCTACCGTAAACCTGCGCCGCCGCGCATGGCTGCCGCGCGGCAGGGTGCATACTCAAGCCGCGGTCTTCAAATGTGTGATGCGGAAGATGGCGCCGCGAGGTTCGTTTCC
>DATMLG010000092.1:0-5313 GCA_035570675.1 Verrucomicrobiia bacterium
AGAATTCCCCCCACGAGCAATCCGAATATCAGGAACAGTATAATACCCCCTTCCGCAGTCCATGCTGTGACAATCCCGCACAAACCGGCCCACGATAACACCAGCACGTTCAATAATACTGGGCGCCTCCGCAAATAAGCCCGCATCCTCTTAAAGATGGCGTGACCTTCGTGCAAAGTTCGGCCCTGTGTTTTCGTAGGCTTTTGATCATGCGATGAATCGTCGGAATTGGGCATACAGAGCAGGCATTGTGGCCAATTTCGAAGGAGGCGTCCAGTCTGCTAGCACGGATTCGAAAGCGATAATTCCCCAAAATAATTATTTGACAGGTGGCCACGCATGGCCGATGGTAACGCCGCAGTTAGGAGGACGACCAAAATAAATCGGGTCGGAACAGACAATCTAAAAAACTGATGAATTGCGATTTGCAATTGCGGGCGGATTTGCGGCGAGGCGCCGGTTCTTCCGGACTGGCACCAGCCCGCGAGATGCGGGTGCCACCCCGGAACGCCGCCAGGCGTTGGTCGGCGGCGGCTGCCGCACACTGGCGCACGATAAAACACAATAAGGGCGGATAATATTTTTTCGTGAAGCCGAAGACCCTCCCCCTAACCCCCTCCCAAGCGCACAAGGCGCTTGGAAGGGGGGATAATACTTTGAACGGGCTACCCCGGGTGGCGCTCGCTGACTCGCTTACCCGGGGCTATTCTCTTCGGCCCCGATGGGGCCGTCAGTTTGGGCTTACCGGAGGTTCGCCCCACAACTGGGAAAGTTTCTCACGAATGGCAAGCGGGTGCCAATTGTCCCGGATCGATCCGGGTTGTCCCGCCTGGTCCCGGGTTCGATTTTTTTTGGGAAGAAGCGGGTCAGCCGACGGTCGAACTGCGGAGCATGGGTTAACGCAAGGTCGCGGAGTGGCTAGGAAATTGCGGCAAGCAGTCGGCGGATGCAATTACGTCGGTTTAGCTCGGTGGAAAAAAGCTCTTCACCGAGGTAAACCGAGATATACCGACGTAAACCGAGCTAACGGGCTTTGTAAAAATTTAGGGACTGGAGGCGTCTTCGAGGTAGCGGAGGTCGGGGCCGTAAACGTCGCCGATGCGGTTGCCGGCGGCGTAAATGGTGACGCCGAAGCCAATGACCGCAAGGAGCAAAAACAGGCAGGCCCAGCAATGGCGTTTTTCGTAGCGTTCAATGGAACGGCCGAAACCCACGAGGGCGAAGACGCCGGCGATGACGATGACGGCGTCCACGCTGGCGCGCTGCCAGTAGCTGCCGCCGAGATGCAGCCACATGCCGAATTCGTCGAAGGTGAGGCCCATGGCGACGCCGTAGAGGAGGGCGGTGATGTCCGCGGAGCGGCCGACGGGGCGTCGGAACACGCTGAAGCCGGCGACGGCGGAGAGGAGGAAGATGCCGTAATTGAGATGATGGACATGCGTTCCTTTGAGGAAGAAATACATGTTGGGCATCAGATGGGCCATGATGAGGAAGACGAAGATGCGCGAGAGGAGGAAGGTGAGAAGGAAGCCGATGAGCGTCCGGCGGGCGAGCCGGTGGGCGGTGGCGCGGCGCAATTTATGTTCGGAGGTCACGGGAATCGAATCGGCGGCATCATGCGCGAAGTGAAGCGGGGTGAAAAGGGAAGAATTGGGAGGGGGAAGTTGGAGGGATTACGAGTAAGATTAGGATCGGTTTCTCGCAATTTTTGGTGGAACCAGAAAGTTGCCGTTCAACGTACTTCGAAGGCCGGTTCTGCAATCCCAAAGGGATTGAATCATTCAGCCCAATGGTTGGCCCGATTCCGAGAGGGCCTACCTTGGGTAATTTCCGCACATCATCGCAACCCTGTAGGGGTTGAACGCCGGATTCGCTAGAGCACGGTTCAACCCTTTCAGGGTTGTGATTCTTTTGTCTGTATCCCCGGGGTAGCTCGTTCCTCGCAACCCCGGGCTGAGTGCTTCCAATCCCGTTGGGATTGGCAAAGCCAATTTGGAGGCCACGACGAGGCGTCCATACCTCGGGGTTTGCCGGCGTTGAAGCGGGCTTGAAGCCCGCGTGCCGGGTTTAGGACAGGACGGTGGAGGGGCGTTTGGTGGCGCTGACGAAAGCGCGGGCGATGATGGAGAGGTCAAGGCGCCAGTTGGCCTGGAGGGCGTAGAGGCTGGCGCAGGCGCGGGTTTCGAGGGAGTCGATGGCGCCTTCGGCCTGGGCGAGGGAAAAGAGGCCGATGGGCGCGGCGAGCCAGAGGCGTTCGAAATCGTTGGAAAGATCGGCGACCTGGCCGGGGCTCAGGGGGCGGTTGCCAACCCACGCGAAATCGCCCTTGAAGATGTTCCAGAGCTGCGGCCAGACGCGAAGGAAGCGGCCACCGCAGAAAAGTTCGTGGAAAACCAGCGTGGCCATGGTGCCAGGCTCGGTGGAATGAAAGGGGCGGACGGCGATGTGCGGTCTGAAGGCGGGTTGCTTGCGAATTGCGGCCCAAAGGATGGGAAGCAGGGCGACGGGCAACGTAAGAATCATGACGAACAGAGCAAGCAGGCGCGCGAACAGGTTGCTGGATTTGATGGTGTGGCGGCGCTTGGCAAGGGAGCAGAGCAGGAAGGTGTCCGGCACGCGGGTGCAGGAGGCACTCCGCCAGTTGATGAGGATGCTGCCATCGGCGACGGAGTTTTTCAATTCGGTCAAGCGGCCGACGAACGTCTCCGGGGCGATGGAGCTGTTGGCGATTTCGACACCGGGTTCGACCATGACGCGGTCTTCGATGACGGCCATGGGGCCGATGACGGTGTCCGCGGCGATCACGGTGTGCGGGCCGATCCAGCAGGGGGCGCGAAGTTCCGCGCCGGAGGACACGCGGGCGCGGGGGCTGACCCAGACGCCGGGTTTCACTTCGCAGGCATCGTTGCGCTTGGACGCAGTGACGCAGGGCAGCAGGGCGCGCAAACCATCGAACCAGTTGGCGTAGCTTTTGAAGAGAGGATGTTCGGGCAGGCCGGGAAAATGGTCCATGACGGAGACGTCAAGCGGTTGCGGGAGGCAGCGGGAGGGATTGGGACAATATTTGGCGCGGGCCTCGTCCGCGGAGAGTTCGCGGGATTCGTCCAGGACTTCGACGTTCAATCCCCAGCGCGAGCCGTCACCAACAAGCGCGCGGATTTGTTCGGGGCGGTCGGCGGCGAGGATGAGGACGCACCGGGCGCCGAGGGCGGCGAGATTTTCGAGCCAATAGACGACAAGCGGTTTGGCAAAGGCATGGAGCGCGGCGAAGGGGGCGGTTTGCGCGAGGAACCGCGTGACCGGCCGTTCGGCGGGGCAGATGAGAATGGCGTTCATGTTGTCCTGAGTCATGGCAATGTCATGTTCATCAATTCAATCACTGTCCAACAGCGGAACAATGTTCCGCGCTGCGAACCATGCGAACGCACGTTTTCCAAATCATTGAAAAACAAGAGGTTGAGCGATGGTCCCGGCTCAACGTTAAGGAACAGTCATCGACCTGTTCCTTCAGAGATTGGATTGAGCATCAGGCAAGCCAAAGACGGCGATACCAGACAACGGTCTGATGATATGAGCGGCCCTAATGGAACCGCGGGAAAAATGGCGGTGAAGATGAACGGAATTTCACCAAGCAAGGGCGCATGGCCGTCACTTTAACGTGTCACCAAAAACTTGAACGGCGGGGGAAAGCATGCGAATCTCGGGGCATGGCCCAGCCAATGCGATTTTTGCATCTGGAGGACGATCCAGATTACTCGACGATGCTCAGTTCGAAGCTGGCCGCCGAGGAAATCGAAGCGGAAGTGGTTTGCGTGGCCACGCGGGAGGAATTTGAAGCGGCCTTGGAAAGAGGCGGATTCGATCTGATCATTGCCGACTATTCGCTGCCGGATTACAACGGAATCCAGGCATTGAAGCAGGCGCGGGAGAAGCTGCCGCATACTCCGCTTTTGCTGGTTTCGGGAACGATCGGGGAGGAGGCGGCGGTTGAGAGCCTGAAGGCCGGGGCGGCGGATTACGTTTTGAAGCTGTGGCCGGAGCGGCTGGTGCCGGCAGTGCGGCGGGCATTGCGCGAGTCCGAAGAGCGAAAGAGCCGGTTGCTGGCGGAAACGAAACTGGTGCGGCGCGAGAAGCTTTTCAAGGCGCTGTCGGAGAACTCGCTGGATATTGTGACGGTTTTGGACAAGGACGCGCTGTTCACCTATAACAGCCTGTCCGTGTCAAAGGTGCTGGGTTACCAGCCCGAGGAGTTGGTGGGCCAGAACGCATTTGCAATCATCCACGAACAGGACGTGGAGGCGACGCGGAAAGATTTCCAGCGTTGCATCGAGAACCCGGGGCAGACGACCACTTCGAAATTTCGCGCGCGACACCGGGACGGTTCCTGGCTTTATCTGGAGACGGTATGCAAGAGCTTTCTGGACGACGCAGAAATTGCGGGCGTGGTGGTGAATTCGCGCGACGTGACCGAGCGGCACCGGCTGGAGGAGCAACTGCGGCATTCGCAGAAGATGGAGGCCATCGGGCAACTGGCGGGCGGGGTGGCGCATGATTTCAACAATATTCTCACGGTGATACAGGGGCACGCATCGCTGTTGCGGTCGGGGGAGAGATTGCCGGACGTGCAGAAGGGATCGGTGGACCAAATTTACCAGGCGGCGGAGCGGGCGGCGGGCCTCACGCGGCAATTGCTGACCTTCAGCCGGCGGCAGTTGATGCAGCCCAAGCCGCTGGATTTGAACACGGTGCTGGGCAACATGACGAAGATGCTGGGCCGGATATTGGGGGAGGACATCTCGCTGCAGTTCAATTATTCGGCGGGGCAACCTTGGGTCCACGCGGACGAGGGAATGGTGGAGCAGGTGGTGATGAACCTGGCGGTGAATTCGCGCGACGCGATGCCGACGGGCGGGCAATTGACCATCAAGATTGCGGTGATGGACGTCCGGGCGGCCGAACTGGCGCATCATCCGGACGGACGGGCGGGAAAATTCGTATGCTTTTCCGTGGCGGACACCGGCAGCGGGATCAAACAGGAGGTGTTGCCGCATATTTTTGAGCCGTTTTTCACGACGAAAGCGGTGGGGAAGGGAACGGGCCTGGGGCTGGCAACGGTTTATGGGATCGTCAAGCAGCACAGCGGATGGATCACGGTGGAAAGCCGGGTGGGCAAGGGCACGACGTTCCATGTATTTCTGCCGGCAATCAACAGCGGGGCCGTGAAGACATCGGACACGAGCCGGGAAGAGGCGCAGCCGCGCGGGACGGAAACCATTTTGGTGGTGGAGGACGAGGTGCCGGTGCGGGAACTGG
>DATMLG010000093.1:0-3960 GCA_035570675.1 Verrucomicrobiia bacterium
TTTGGAACCACTTATTTTCACTTATGGGCACTGATGACAAAAGTCCGGATGTTTCAGCAGGAAGCCATGCTTTGCCAAGGCTACGCATGGCACGGCCATGAGCAGAAGATTCCTTATCCGCGTAATCTGCGGAAGAAATCAGGGTTTCTTTAGATCTATCTTTGTGATCCTTTGTGGCAAAAAATCCGGCTGGTCGACGGCAGCTGGTTTTTCACTGCTATGCGGCTTCACAGGCCAACGATTTTACGAATGCGTGCCGATACTTCCCCGCCGGGGATGCCTTGCACTTTGCCGCTTTTAATTTCGTCCACCCGTCGCTGGATTTCCGAGCGCCAGGCCATATCTGTTTTGGGATCAATGCCTCCGTGCTTGGCGAGCATGATACGATCCACGAGCTCAGACACCACATCCCCGGGTAACTGGCTGGCCTCTTCGACAAACTGTTCGAGAGTCATTGGCATGAGTCACAGCATGGCGCAATGGCTTGGGAGTTCAACTTTTCTTTCCGCTCGCGCTGGCTGGCAGAGGGATAGCAACAAGGGCAGGGGGCAGTCCACGCATTGGAACAGGCCCTTTTATTGACTAAAGTAATGCAGGCTATCAGTAATCAGTTGTGTCGAATTCCAGACTAGACCCCAAGCGGTTAGAGGAGCTGAAACAGTCGATTTTGGGTTTGGTGATGGCCTGTCCGTTTGATCAAAAAAATCCTTCCGGTTGCCAGCTTTGCGAAATTCGGAAACTCGATTTAAAGCTGCGATATCAATGGGTCTCCAGCCTGACGATCGAGGAAGCAGAAGCCATTTGGGCAACTCATGAAAAATGCATGATCTCGAAAGAGTGCCACGGAGCATAATAATTGTCCGATGCCCCAACGTCGAACGCCGAAGTCGGAGGAAAATGTTCCTTTGCGTGGACTGACCCCTGCGGATCGGCCTTACTTTCGTCAATGCACCGCGCGATAAAAAGCCCAAATTGTCGCTGCGATCACATAGATAATAGCCAGCCAGCCGTACCAAGGCACAAGCACGACCGGCTTCTGGGCCAGCAAGATTCTATAGTTATCCCACGTCTGCTCGTTCCGATAATTTTGCGGTGATTCACGGTTAAGCGCGGCGGCACAGGTTTTCAGCATCCACGCCCGTCGAAGATGAGCGATGGTAATCCAACCGATGAGAACGATTTGGAAAGCGAGCATCGTATAGAGCCTGACCATTTGGTAAACGAGGGCCTGATGGTAACTGCGATTGACATATTCATCCGGAATAATGGGCAAATTCGCAGGGACGGCTGGAGCCGAGGCGGGATTTTCTTTCTTCTGGTCCTCCCACGCTTTTACTGCGGCCTCAGCCAGTAAAATCTGTTTCCGAACATAGGCTTGGTTGGCGGCATGATGCTGCCGTAACTCAAAGACCGACCAAGCCCACAGAGCCACCAGGATTACCAGCAGTGTGCCGAATAAATAATGAATGCCGCTAATCTTGCCATTCATCATTCGTGGATTGTGGCCGACCGATTAAAATTTGAGGCAAGCGGATTCATCCGGACAGCCTGCCTGATTCCACGGCAACCAACAATCTTGAACTTCAATCGGTTTTGACGATGGGGCTGCCAAAACGGGTCAAACCCTGCTTTCTGATATCGCTAGAAAATTCCCAAAATCACCGAGGGGAAAATGCCGAGGAGGATGATCAGGGCGGCGGAGGCGACGAGCGCGAGGGCGGCGAGCGAGGGCGTGTCGATGCGCGCGGCGTTGGCCGGCGAAGCCAGCACCAGCGCCTGCTTTAAAATCAGCAAATAGTAATAAAGCGACACGACACTGAGCAGCAGCGCACTCAGGGCCAACCAGCCCGGCGGCGAGGTGAGTCCGCCGATGTTGAACGCGGCGGAAAAGACAAAGAACTTTCCAAAGAAGCCGGCGAGCGGCGGTATGCCCGCCAGGGACAGAATGAAAACGAGCAGACAGCCGGCCAGCAGCGGCGAGCGGCGGTAAAGTCCGGCCAGATCGGTGATGCGCTGGCATTCCCCTGCGCGTTCGACGATCGCAATCACACCGAATGCGCCGACGGTTGCGAGTCCGTAGGTCGCGGCGTAGTAGAACACCGGGCCGGAGCCGGCCGTGCCGACCGTGATCACGCCGAGCAGAAGCGAGCCGGCGTGGGCGATGGCCGAATAGGCCAGGAGCCGCCGGACGTTCGTCTGCGCGAGCGCGGCCAAATTTCCCAGCACCATCGATGCGCCAGCCAGCAGCGCGAGGGTCGGCACCCAGCTTGGGAGCAAAAGATTGCCCCCGGCGGCGCCGAAGCCCGACCAGAGCAGGCGGGTGAAAAGCACGAGCGCACTGAGTTTGGACGCGGAGGCGATCAGCGCGGCGGCCGGGGCAGGCGCGCCTTGATAGGCGTCCGGCGCCCAGAGATGAAATGGCGCCGCAGCCATCTTGAAGCCGAACGAGACCAGAACCATGGTGAGCGCGACCGCGAGCAACGGGCTCGATGGCTGGTGCGCGAGCGATGCCGCGATGCCCTGCAGATCAATCGAACCGGTCAGGCCATAGAGCAGGCTGAACCCGAAAAGCAAAAACGCGGCCGACATTCCGCCGAACAAGAAATATTTCAGCGCGGCTTCGGCCGAATCCCGCCGCGACAGGTCGAAACCGGCCAGGACATAAAGCGAAAGGCTGGCGAGTTCGAGCGCGAGAAAGACGACCAGCAGTTGCTGTGCGGCAGCCATCAGGGTGAAACCCGTGGTGGCAAAGAGCAGCAGCGCGACATACTCAGCCGGATTCCTGGGCACGCGCGCGCCGTTGCTCATGCCGAGCAAGAGAAGGACGAGCCCCAGCACGCCGCAGCGGGTGGCCACGGCGAGCGAATCGAACGCGAAAACACCGCCGAAAACGGCACCCTGGGCTTTTGTGCAAAGGGCCAGGTTGAATGCGGCGGCCACGGCCAATGCGGCGAGGCCGAGGGCAAGACGCAGGCGAAGTCCGGAGTTGAACCGCCGGAAGAACGCGAGATCGAGTCCAAGCACGGCGAGTGCGCCGCCGATCAAAAAGATTTCGGGCAGAAGCGCGCGCGCGAGGCTGGTGTAGTCGTAAGGCGTCATATCAATTCGAATTCATTTTTTCGAGGTAGGGCGCGACCGCCGGGCGCGCCGTCCGATAAAGGCATAAGTGGGAAACCCGGAAGCCAGGAATAACGCAGACGAAAAATCTCAAACCGCGGCGCGCCCGGCGGTCGCGCCCTACCTTTGATACCCAACGTTGAACGTTGAAGGCATGCCCGCCGATGCGGAAGCGAAGGGTAGGGCGGATTATCCTTAATCCGCCGCCCGGCGCGTTAGGGATAACGCGCCCTACCTCGGATTCCTCACGTTCAGCGTTCAGCGTTCGGGGTTCGGCGTTCGACGTTGTGTAAGTCATCGCACACCTCCGAACCCCGCTGTCATCAGCGGTGAATGCAGGCTGGGAATGATCCAGTTGAGCAAGAGATCGGGCTTCAATCCGATCAGGACCGCGGCGGCGATCAGCAGAATCGCGCCAATGCGCTCCGGCATCGTAATCGGTGGAAGCGTCTGCACAGCAGTCCTCTTTGTGGGCGGGGTGTCCACACCCCGCACCGTGTTGCTCTGCCCAAAAAATGCGACATGGATCGCGCGCAGCGTAAAAGCAGCGGCGACGAGGATGCCGAGCGCGGCGACCGCGGCCCACAATGGCAAGGTTTTCCATGCTCCGATGAGAATCGAAAGTTCGGCCGGAAATCCGCTGAAGCCCGGCATGCCCATCGAGGCGAGTCCCGCGATGACAAAGACCAGCGCGGCAAACGGGAGCAATTTATAGAGCGGCATCAGGCGTAGCTCCTCCAGTTTTCGCGTGTGCGTGCGGTCGTAAACCATCCGCCCGACCACGGCGAAGAGCAGCCCGGCGATCACGCCGTGGGAAAACATCTGCAGGACCGCACCGCTCAC
>DATMLG010000094.1:0-11225 GCA_035570675.1 Verrucomicrobiia bacterium
CGTGTTCAACATCGCGGGCGGGCAGAGCATTTCGCTGTTGCAACTGGTGACGGAATTGAACCGGCTGACGGGGCAATCATTGAAGCCGGTGTTTGAACCGCCGCGCGCAGGGGATGTGAAGAGTTCGCTGGCGGATGTCACGGCGGCGCGGGAGGCGCTGGGGTATCAGTCGGCGGTATCGTGGGAGGATGGATTGCGGCGGACGCTGGAGTTTTATAAGAAGTCGGGAGGGTGAGAAGGAGCATATTGACGGCAAACGCCGGATACCGGCGAGGATTGAGGAGCAGGCGGTGTATGAAAAGAGTATTAGGAATATGTTACGTCGGCCGGCATATCAAAGACCGCGGTTTTGTGATATTGCAGTTTAAATCAAGCGGAGGGCAGTACCCATCGTTTTCAATGGTTGGCCCCGTTGTCTTTATCTCCAACGAAGACATGTATGAGCGCGGACTCTCTATTGTGCTTCAACATTCTCGCAACGCGCTCTTTTCAACAGCGGAAAATTTATGCTTTTCTGAAGAAAAAACAAAAAAGGAAATGTTTAAACTGAAGCATAATCATGTATTGGTATCGGTTGAAATTTTAGGCAGCGATATCGAGGAGATGAAGATAATCCCATTACACTTCGGAAGAGGATGGCGAACTGATCGTGATGCTGAAGAGGTTCAAACATTTCCAGTCCCAATAACCAACAATGAGTTTTTAGGTCTTCTGAATGTGGCTTTCGAGACCGCGAGTTAAAAAATTGCGGCAAAAGCGCCTTGGCCGCTGCCGCTCCTGGCGGAGCTGGGAGGGACCATTCGGTCGTAGTGCCATCAAAAAGTGCTTTATCTGAAGCGGTTGTCTGGCATAAAGATGCGGACGGCGCAGAGTTTGAATTTAATGGCTTATGAAAATGCAAATTCTTGGCGACAGATTGTGCATCTCGGATGTCCGCGAACTGGGCACGGCGAATGCCGACAGCTTCCGCGAACAGGCGCGGGCCGCGCTGACGCCGGCGCAAAAGGACATTGATGTGGACCTCTCGCATACGCTGTTTGTGGACAGTTGCGGGCTGGGCGCGTTGATTTCACTGCACAAAACCGCGTGCAGCCGCCAGGGCGCGCTGCGGCTGCTGCATCCAGCGCCGGCGGTGCTGCAAATCCTGGAACTCACGCGGATGCACCGGCTTTTTGAGATCGTGAAATCCTGAGGCCATGCCCGGCTCCTCCCCCGCCTTCGCCCGCCCGGTCACATTAAGGCGAACGCTGGCGTGTGACCTGGCCGGCGTGCGGGCCGCCGTGCAAATCGTGCGCGGTTTTCTGGTGGAACAAGGCTGGGGCGAAGGAGACCTGATGTCTTTCGATCTCGCGCTGGCCGAGGCGTGCAACAATGCGATTGAATATGCCACGGGCACGGGCCGCGACCAGCCGATCACGGTGGAGGTGCTGTCGGACGCAAGCCAGGTGGAGTTCCGCATCCATGATCATACGCCAGGATTTGACTGGCCAGAACAAATCGAACTGCCATCGCCGGAAAGCGAAAGCGGGCGGGGCCTGTGGCTGATAGCGTCGCTGATGAATTACGCGGGTTACTTTCGCGGGCGGGGCGAGAACATTTTGGTGCTGCGCAAATCGCGACCATCCGTGGCGCCGGTTCCAAAACCGCGGTTGGAACCGGAACGCGCCACCACTTCGGTGGAAAAGGACGCCATCATCAGCGATATGGTGGAGGAGTTGAGTTCGTGTTACGAAAGTTTGTCCGCGATTTTCCGTTACAGCGGGGAACTGGGCCAGACGGGAAGCCTCAAGGAATTCGCGCGGCGTCTGCTGGGCGATTTGCTGCGCATTCTCCAGGCGGACTGGTTCGTGCTGCGGCTCGTGCCCAAGGACAAATTGGAACTGGCGGTGTTCGCGGCGTCGGAGCCAGCGCTGGAACTGGAGCCGCTGACGCCCGGCGCGCGCGCGGAGGCATTGCGGCAGCCTCTGGAAATTGAAGCGGCGATGACGCGGCAGACGGTGTGGTTTGACGCTGAAAAACCGCCGGCGGCGGATGATCCGCTGGCAAAGGCGAAACCAGGCTCGGCAGGCATGGCGCACCCAATCATGCTGGGCGGACGGTTGATTGGAACGCTGACGCTCGGGCGAAAGCAGGCGGTGGGGGCCGAGGCAGTTTCGGCGCGGTCAGGGGCAATTTTTACGGCGGCGCAGACGAATGTGGTGACGACGTTCGCGGATTTTTTGGCGATCCAAATCGCCAATGCGCGATTCCAGGAGGAGCAGTTGCATCAACGGCTGGTGGCGCATGAACTGGAGATTGCGCGGAACATCCAGCGTTCGCTGCTGCCGTCCACGCTGCCGCAGGTCGCGGGTTTCAGCCTGGCGGCGTTTTGCCGGAGCGCGCGCGAGGTGGGCGGGGATTTTTATGACGCGATCAAGCTTGACGAGGACGCGCTGCTGCTGGTGATTGCGGACGTGATGGGCAAGGGCATTCCGGCGGCGATGTTCGCGGCGATTTTGCGGTCGCTGCTGCGGGCGTCGCCGGAATTGACGCGGCAACCATCGGCGCTGCTGACGCGCGTAAACCGGCTGATGTTCCGGGAATTGTCGGACGTGGACATGTTCATCACGGCGCAACTGGCGCTGGTGGATGGAGCGGCGCGGCGCATTATCACGGCGAGCGCGGGGCATTGTCCGCTGGGATTAGCACTTACCGGCGCAGCCGCGGGGACGGTGCGGGGATTTTCGCCGGAAGGCATGCCGCTGGGCATCAAGCCGGACACGATTTTTGAGGATGAAACGGCGGATCTAACCGAAAATTGCCGGGTGCTGCTTTACAGCGACGGGTTGACGGAAACGCTCGACCGCAACGGCAAGCCGTTTGGACAGGCGCGGCTGTTTGACTGGCTGATGCGCAGCACGGCGGGCTGGCGCACGGCGGAGACGCTGAAGGACGAGCTTGTTTCCGAACTGGACGCGCATCATGCTGACGCGGTGCTGAGGGATGACCAAACTTTTCTAATTTTATGTGGATGAATGAGCAGGCATGTGAAAACCCAACCGGACAATTGGGCGCCTCCTCTCCCCTCCCCTCTCCTCCACTTCGCGGAGGAGACGGAGTCAATGGAAGCCGCTGTTTTAGGTATCAAACGCCGGCAGTCTTCTGCCGAAAGCCGCTACGAATGGCATGAGCGAGCACGCGCCAAAAACCATCCTGGTGGTGGACGATGAAACGTTCATGCATATTTTCATGGAGCATCACCTGAAGCGCGCGGGCTACCGGGTGCTGGACGCGCGCAACGGGCGCGAGGGATTGGAAAAGGCGGCGGCGGAAAAACCGGACCTGATCGTCATGGACATCATGATGGACGAAATGGACGGGTTGAGCGCGTTGCGCGAACTCAAACACACGGAGGCGACGCGGGGCATCCCGGTCATCATGATCACCACCAGCGCACAGACGCTGACGCGTCAGGAATCCGAGTCCTCGGGCGCGGCGATGTTCATGACCAAACCGTTCAGCCCGACGCAATTGTTGCTGGAAATAAAGAGACTACTTGGAGAATAGGATGGGCCGGCAGGCGCAGCCAGAGATTACGCACGCCCTCACCCCGTCCCTCTCCCCCAGGAGAGGGAGCCACCGTCTTCCAACGATGGTCTCGCAGATGTGACTCCAGCAGATTCAGCGGCGGAATCTTCCAACGAATCGGAAAGGTGCGGAGTGCCGAAGCGGCGGATGGCGGCGCTTCAGACACGATAAAACACAATAATACACGATAATTGCAGATAATATGTTTTTGTGAAGCGCGAGCATGAAGGAAAGGAGTGCCGCAACCCCTTTGGGGTAGCGGATCTCTTTGGGCATTTTACCCAGGGTAGGCTCTCTCAGAATCGAACCAACCCTGGGCTGAATGACACAATCCTTTCAGGATTGAAGAACGAACCCAAATACCGCGACGCCCAAGCAATGCTTTGTTTGCGAGGACATTCACATTTTGCGTGCGTTCCATGGAGCGTCCCCCTATCTTCGCCCGCGCGTTATGGCTGACATAAAACCATTCGGAGCGTTAAGGCCCAAACCGGAACTGGCGGCGCAAATCTGCGAGCTGCCGTACGACGTGATGTCGTCGGCGGAGGCGCGCGACATGGCGGCGGGCAACCCGCTGAGTTTCCTGCACGTGAGCAAACCGGAGATCGACCTGCCGGCCGGGACGGACCTTTACGCGCCGGAGGTGTACGCCAAGGGCCGGGAGAATTTTCAAAAACTCATTGCCGACGGCGCGCTGCGGCAGGACGCGCAGCCGTGTTTTTATGTTTACCGCCAAATCATGGGCAAACACAGCCAGACGGGGCTGGTGGCGGCGGCGAGTTGCGAGGATTATTTGCGCAACGTCATCAAGAAGCACGAACTGACACGCGTGGACAAGGAGGACGACCGCGTGCGGCACATCGAGACGCTCAACGCGCAGACGGGCCCGGTGTTCCTGACGTACCGGGCCAACGCGGCGCTCGACGAGCTGGTCAAAAAGAAGATGACGGAAGCGCCGGACATTGATTTCACCGCGAAGGACGGCGTGCGGCATACATCCTGGGTGATGGGCGACGCGACGACGGTGCAATTCATTCACGAGGAGTTTGCAAAGATTCCGTTTTTGTATATTTGCGACGGGCATCACCGCAGCGCGGCGGCGGGAAGGGTTTATCAGGCTAGGAAAGGAACTGGCCCTCTTCATGAATCACCGACACAAAAGCCCCCCCTCTCCCCCTCGTTCCCAAGGGACGAGGGGGAAGATCAGCGCCGACTAGCGTCGGCGGCTACGAACCGGGACGAGAGCGCCACTTTTCTCGCGGTGATTTTTCCGCACAACCAGATGCAGATCCTGCCGTACAACCGTGTGTTGAAGGACCTGAACGGGCTGACGGCGGCGCAGTTGCTGGAGAAGTTGGACGCGATTTTCATCACCAAAAGCCATCCCGGTGGCGCGGTCACGCCGGCGCGCAAACATGAGCTGGGGCTTTATCTCGCGGGCCAGTGGCACACGCTGAATTTCCGGCCGCAGTTCGCCGCGACGAAGGACCCGATTGAGAAGCTGGACGTGACGCTGTTGCAAAAATTCGTGCTGGCGCCGCTGTTCGGGATTGACGATCCGCGCACGAGCAAGCGAATCAATTTTGTGGGCGGCATCCGCGGGACGGGCGAGTTGGAGAAGCTGGTGAACCAGGGCGAATATGCCTGCGCGTTTTCAATGTTCCCGACAAGCATCGAGGATTTGATGGAGATTGCGGACGCGGGAGGCATCATGCCGCCGAAAAGCACGTGGTTCGAGCCGAAGCTCCGCGACGCGATGTTCTGCCACATGATTTGAGCGGCGGATATTGATGCAGCCTTAGTACACCCTTCAGATTAAACGCAAAGACGCAGAGGCACGGAGAAAGCAGGTCGAAGACAATGAAATTAGGAATGCTGTTTTCCTCTTTTTGCGTTAAAACGTGGCATGACCGAAAACGAAATCAGCAAGGTGATCGTTGATGCAGCCATTGAAGTGCATCGCGAATTGGGCGGCCCCGGGCTTTTGGAGGACATTTATGAGGAGGCGATGGAGGAAGAGCTTCGTTCGCGAAAAATCAGGGTCGAACGCCAGCTCCCGGTGCGTCTGACGTACAAAGGCCGGATCCTGCGAAAACCTTTGAGGCTCGACATGAAGGCCGGCGGTCTGGTGCTGGTAGATAACAAAGCCATCACCGAATGGCATCCAGTTTTTGAAGCGCAGATGCTCACTTACCTGCGGCTCACGGGGCTGAAACTCGGCCTGGTCATCAATTTCGGCGAGCGCTACGTGAAGAACGGAATTTATCGGGTGGTTAACGGACTGTAAATTCAACCCATCGGCACAAGATGGATTTTTTTCAGTTTTGCGTCTTCGCGCCTCTGCGGCTTTGCGTTCAACTTCGATTAAAGCAACCGACTGAGCAGTTACTATTTCAGTGTGAGTTTGAGGGCGAAGACGTCCTTGCAAGGTTTGGTTGCGGGGAGGGTCACGCTCAGGCCGTTGGTGCCGCGCGTCCACGAGATTTTCTCGGACGAGCCGAGCAGAGTGACATCGTCAATCGTCTGATCAAGCAGGGGCGGATTGTCGGCGTCGCCGGAATCAAGGGAATGGATAAGCAAGGTGCCGCTGTCCGGCCAGCCGAGGAAATAAGCGTAGAGCGAACCGCGCCGGGTGGTGAAGCGGATGTCCTGCGCGGTGTAGGTGGTATGGCCTTCGTTGAACATGCCGCCGCTGCTGCGGGCCGGGCCCTCGCCGTAAATCTTCCACGGACGCGAGCCGAAGATACCCTCGCCGTCGACCTTCATCCAGTCGGCCATGCCGTGCAGGAAGGCGACTTCGTCTTCGTCAATGGTTCCATCGCCACGGACGGGCACGCTCAGGAGGAGGTTGCCATTTTTGCTGACGATGTTGACCAGCATGCCGACGACCTGGCCGACGGTTTTGTAACGGTGCTGTTCGAAGATGTTGCGGTTGTAATGCCAGTCACCAATGCAGGTGTCCGTCTGCCAGGGCGCGGGTTGAATGATGCCGCTGGCGCCGCGCTCGTAGTCCTCGACCACGGCGGGCCGGCGTTTGGCGTCAAGCCCCTTTACGTCGAGAACAGCTTCGAGGCTGCCATTGTGCCAGGCACGGTTGGCATTGTAATAATGGGCGGCGATGTCCAATCCGGCCTGACCGAGCGGAAGATTGCCGGTGTCGTCAAAATACATGAGGTCGGGATGATACTTGTCCACGAGGTCCTGGCAGCGGAGGAACCAATTTTCCGCGAAGGCCGGATTGTTGGTGGGGCCGGTTTCGTACCAATGGCCGTCATGCTGGTCGTGCCAGCTTTTCATCGCGCGGGCGTTCGTAAAGCCATCGGGGATGACGAGGCTTGGGCCGACGTAAAGGTCCTGGGGATCCAGGCCGTCCCACCATTTGCCCTTGCCATCGGCCTTGGTGAGGTTGAAGGCGTCGTAACGAACACCCGCGAGCGGGCCTTCCGCGTCATAACCATAGGCGACCTGAAACCAGTGCCAGGCGTGGGAGGAATGATTGCTGACGCCGAAGCGCAGGCCGTGCGCGCGGGCGACCTTCGCCCAAGTGCCGACGATGTCCTTGTGCGGGCCGACATTGACGGAATTCCACGCGTGGTATTTGGAATCGTAGTTGTCGAAGTTGTCGTGGTGATTGGCGAGGGAGACAAAGTATTTCGCGCCGGCAGCCACGTAGAGGTCCATCAATTTGTCGGGGTCCCAATTTTCGGCGTGCCAGAGGTTGTCGATTTCCATGAAGCCGAACTTGGTGGGATGGCCGTAGTGGGCGACGTTGTATTCATACTGGGGCGTGCCCTGGATGTACATGTTGCGGGCGTACCAATCGCCCTGCTCGGGAACGCACTGCGCGCTCCAATGCGCCCAGATGCCGAACTTGGCGTCGCGGAACCATTCGGGGCATTGATAGCCCTGTTCGAGAGATTCCCACGTCGGCTGGAATGGTCCGGGAGCAAGGACGTGCGGCGGAAAGTTGGTCTGCGCACCGGCGGGGCGGATGGCGAACAAAAGCAAGCCGGCGGCGAACACGAAACTTCCTTTGGTGAAGGTCTTTATCATGGCGATACTTTCCTTATGACAGGCCGGGGAATGGGCGTCCATAATTTATTGGCTTCGCGGCGGGCCATGAAGAAGCCGTCCGCAAATCTACGGTCTCGCCGCCGCCAACAGTACGGATTTCATTTGCACGCGCAGAATGTTAAATTTACCCGTCCGGATAAAATCATGCTCACTTTGAACATGCTGAGCGCGCCATTGGCGTGTTGCCTGATGCGGAAAGGTCCCCGCGTTTTTGGCCTGCTCGGCAAGGCCACGTCCGGCGGAATCACCGCCTTCGGCGCGGATGACGTCTCGCGCTCCTGGGCGGTCACCGCCGAACACGGATGCCTGCGCCTCGAACGCATGACCGGCGATGAAGAAATCACCGGGCTCGAACTTCTCCTGCCTTCCGCCATGTCGTACGATTACGGCATCGCCGGCGCCGGCCATTCGCCGGCACTGACCCGCGCGGTGTTCGGTTTGCAGCCATCTGAATTGGAGGAGACGGTCAACATTCTCCGGAACGGCAATTTCCCCGTGTTGAGCTTTTCGCGCGTCAGCACGAAGTGCAGCCTCAGTTCGGGCATCATCCCCGGGTGCTGGCCGCATGTCGTCATCTCGGATCAGGCCCTCTACGGAAATGTGCTGAGCGTCGAAAGCTTTGTCCGGTTGCTGGTCGCCTCCCTGCCGCATGGGCGGCTGGCGACGCGTTTTCCCGCTTTGCAGCCTTTGCTCAAGCAAATGATGACCCTGATGGTGGTTCAACGGCGCGGTCTTCCCTATACCAGCGAAGTGCTGAATCTGACCCCGGCTGAAGTCCTCGCCGCGAAATAATCCCGCATTCCTTCCCGCCCGGTTATGGGACAATTCCTTCCCGAACATCGAGTTCCACCGGTTTTTATAATCTTTTTATTTGACATAAGAATACGTGTCGTGAATGCTACTTAAGTTCTCAAGCTGGTACGGGCAGTGCCAAGTGGTGCTTGGGAGTTAATAATAATCGGTCGCGGTTAATCCGTGGCCGAAATAACAGAAAGAAAGTCCTTCCGCCCAAACGGGGAAGGCGATTGTTGTGAATAGAAAGCCGGACTTCTTTATCGTAGGTGCACCCAAATGTGGCACCACGGCGATGGATCATTACCTGGCGGTTCATCCCGATATATTCATGGCCAGGAAGGAGATGCATTTCTTCGGCTCGGACCTCCATTTCGGCCCGCAATTTTATCGCCGCGATCCCGCGGCCTTCCTCGCCGAGTTCAATGCCGCCAGCGATAGGCGTTGCGCCGGCGAAGCCTCGGTCTGGTATCTCTTTTCCGAACGGGCCGCCGCGGAAATAAAGGCCTTCAACCCGGACGCGCGGATCATCATCATGCTGCGCAATCCGGTGGAGATGATTCATTCCCTTTATTACCAGTTCCTGTTCGACGGCAACGAGCATCTTCCCACGTTCGCGGAAGCCATCGCCGCCGAGGACGATCGCCGCGCCGGACGCCGTCTGGGTCGCCAGCATTATTTTGCGCAGGGACTCGCCTATCATGAAATTGTGCGTTACACCCGTCAGATCGAACGCTATTTCCACGCCTTCGGTCGTGACCGCGTCCATGTCATCATTTATGACGATTTCGCGGCCGACGCCGATGCAGTCTATCAACGCGCTCTTGAATTTCTGGGAGTGACTCCCTTGCCCATCAAAAACGGCGCTCAGGTGATCAATGGCAACAAGCACGTCAAAAACCCGGTGTTGCGCGCGATCTTGAACGACCCGTCGGTGCGCCGCACCCTGCTTGCCGTCCGTCCCTGGCTTCCGCAGCCCGTCTTTACCGCGCTCAGCAAGGCCGAAACGCGCCTCAGAAAACTCAACACCGTTCCCGCCAGGCGCCAGGCCATTGACGCCGAATTGCGCCGGCGTCTCGATGAGGAATTCGCGCCCGAAGTTGAGCGCCTGAGCGTGTTGCTGGGACGCGATCTCACCGGTTGGAGCAGGGATGCCCGCTGGCACAGGGACATCGAAACTCCGGCTGCTGTTCCCGAGCCGGCGCCGTCGGCCGAGGTATATGACGGGCGCATGATCAGCGCCGCTTGATTTTGATTGTGATTCGCAAGCACACTGCGTGGAATTGAGAACCTCAGGGTCGGCGGGAAGAGCGCGCGGGCCGGGCTTCATCGCGATGCTCGTGCTGTTATTCATCACTCTCTCCCTGTTTTTTAATGGTGTTTTTTTTCCTGGTCACACCCTCTTTTCCAACGACGGCCCCCTCGCGCGGCTGATGGCAGAAAGCCATAAACTGCCGGAGCGCTTCACAGGCTGCTGGCAGGACTTGAACTCCGCCGGCTATCGCGAGCCGGGCGCCATGCCGGACATCAGCTACGGCCTCCTTTTGCTGCTCAAGCCGGTCGCCTTTTCCAAGTTCTACGCCCTGACCGCCCTGCTGGTGCTCGGACTTGGTGCCTGGTGCTTCTTCCGGCAGTCGGGACTCGCGCCGCCGGCGTGCATTCTGGGTGGTCTCGCCGCGGTTTTCAATTCAACCTTTTTTTCTGATGCCTGCTGGGGAACCGCCGGCCATTGCATCGCCGTCGGAATGGTCTTCTTTGCGCTGGCCGCGTTGGTGAACAGTTCCTCGTCTCATCCCTGGCTGCGCGTCATCCTCGCGGGACTGGCCGTCGGAATAGCGGTCACAGAAGGAGCCGACTTCGGCGCCATTTTCAGTTTGTTCGTCGCCGCGTTTATTCTCTATTGGTCGTGGTTTGACGGGGCGTCGCGGGGAATGAATCTGACCGTCGGCGCGGGCCGTCTGGCGCTCGTTGCCATCTGCGCCGCCGTCGTCTCCGCCCAGGCACTTTCTGATCTGGTGGCCACCAATGTAATTGACGTCACCACGCCCAAGCTCGGCGCGCACACGCCGGCGGAACGATGGGATTGGGCCACTCAATGGAGCCTGCCCAAACAGGAGACGTTGAGCCTCGTGATGCCGGGCATTTTTGGTTTCCGTACCGACACGCCCAACGGAGGGAGTTATTGGGGCAAAATTGGCCGCGACCCCGCCTGGATCCGTTTCGATGAAAACGGCCAGACCGGGCCGAAGCCCGATGGATTCCCGCGCTACACGGGGAGCGGCTATTACGCCGGAGTGACCGCCTTCCTCATCGCCCTCTGGACCGCCCTGCAAGCACTGCGGCGGAAAGGTTCCGTCTTCAATCTGGCAGAACGCCGGATGCTCTGGTTCTGGCTGGCCATGGGCGCGGGCTCCCTCCTGCTCGCCTACGGTCGTAACGCGCCCTTTTACGGCCTAGTTTACCGGGTGCCCGGCTTCTCCATGATCCGCAATCCGGTCAAGTTCCTTGACGTGGTGAGCTTCTCCATCGTCGTGCTCTTTGGCTACGGCGTTGACGGACTTTGGCGCCGTCATGTGCAACCCGCCGAATCCCGCGCCACGCCGCGCGGAAGCGTGCTGGACGGCGGATCGCGCATCGCTCCCGGCTTCGATCAAAACTGGGTGCGGGGCTGCGCGCTCGTCCTGGCCCTGAGTGTGTTTGCCTGGATCATTTACGCCGTCAACCAGGATTCGTTGCAGGAATACTTGCGCCATTCCGAATTCAGCGAGGCCTACGCCACCGCAATAGCCGCC
>DATMLG010000095.1:0-3891 GCA_035570675.1 Verrucomicrobiia bacterium
CTTCCACACGGCGATGTCCACGGCGTTCCCGCAACCCGAACCCGGCAAAGCCCCGAAACCCGGCCCGATGAAAGTGGAAGCCGGCAAACTGAACGATTTTCTCGGGATCACGGACGTGAATTACGTCGAAGGCAGGAGTTCGCTGGCGGTGGTGGATTCGACGTTAAGCTGATCGGCAACATGACTGCAAGGTTCTTGACTGTTATCGCGCTCGTGGCGCTTGTGGGGTTCGGGTTGACTTCCTGGTCTCAACAAACCAACGGCACGGATGTCCACGGCGCGGGCGCATCCCAACTGACAGCCAATGTGGCACCTGCAAATGCAGGCACCATCAACGGGCGAACACTGTTTTTAAGAAACTGCGCACATTGTCATGGTGCTGATGCGCACGGTGACGATGGCCCGGATCTGCATGATCTGGGTCTGGGCGACGACTGGATCGCCAACCGGATCCGCAAGGGCAAAGCAGGACAGATGACGGCGTTCGCCGGCAAACTTCAGCCAGCGGAGATTGCCGCCCTGGTTGCCTATGTCCAGTCTTTGAAATAATCTGGCCCATCGCTTGATTGAAGAGAAAATTAAAATGGTGTTTCGTCGTTGCCGCAGCGGGATTTGCCTTGTTGCAATTCACGAATCCGCCACGCACAAACCCGCCGGTCGTCAGCGATTTGATGGTCAGGAACGCACCGCCGCCGCAAATCGCCGCGATGCTGCACGCGGCGTGTTACGATTGTCATTCCAGCGAAACACGCTGGCCGTGGTATTCGCGCATCGCGCCGTTATCGTGGCTGATCGCCAGCGATGTGAAGGAAGGCCGTGAGTATTTAAATCTATCTGACTGGCCGAATGATAATCCCAAACGCGCCGCGAAATGGCTGGACAGGATGAGCGACGAAATCGGCTCCGGCGAAATGCCGCTCCCGAAGTATACCAAGATCCATACGGACGCGCGATTGACCGAAATTCAGCGCAAGGAACTGACGGACTGGCTGGACGCGGAAGCGGCGCGATTGAAATCAACAACTGTAAAATGATTATGTGATTAATGGCCGCGCCAATCTCCGATGGCATGGCGCCCGCGACAGACTCAATCTTCCCGAGTTGATCGCTCAAATTCCAGGTGTCATGATGATACATCCCTTGCATCGGGACAACAACACGTCGAGCCAGGGGGAGGTCCGCTGATTTGCGTTATTTCAGCCAAAGGCCCCGCAAACATCAGGTCCAGACATATCTGCTTAAAAAGGGCCAGTTACTCGACGCTCTTGTGTATTTGACTGCCAGCAAAACTGCCAGCAGCGGAGTTTGTGTGGTCTGTTTTCACTCCCTAGCCACGCAACCAACTGTCAGTGAAGGTCGTTACAGAGTTAAGAAAAATAGTTGGAGAATTAAGGCAAATAGTTCTTGCAACCCTTCAAGCAGGTGTTCGTTATCAATGTGTTGTATCGATGATACCTGCCCAATCCCGGCCATTGGCTCCTTATTGCTGATTGTTCTCATCTTCATTTTGGCAAATAGCCCAATGAGACCAGCGAGGTTCACATCGACGGTTCGGCCTTCGTTGCGACCCGCCGTTCGTAATCTTCCAGCGATGGAATTTTCATCACGGCGCGTTTTGCGTAGGCACGATGCCCCGCCTTGCTGTTGTGCCCCAAAGCCTCCTGGGCAAGCCGTTAGTCATTGGGCCATCCAACCTCCTAAACCATTGCCGCAACCGATGTTAGATCTGGAGGCGAGGGTCAGAATCGACCATCAAGGCCTCAAAAATGCGAGACATGGACTGTAAAATCTGAAATCGAGTGACGGCATTTCCGTCATCAATGTGCCTCGTATCATGTCGAGCCGACCCTTTAGCCGCGACGGTTGCTCCTGTTCGATGCATGCATGCGCGATAAGCGGCCGGAACACGCGAAACATTTTAGCATGAGTGAAAAGGACATAGAGCCTGAAATCTGTCGCCACCAGCGATCAATCGCTCGTCCAAAGTCGCGATTTCAGGTGCCCGGCCTGTTGCGACGAAAGTCGGAGTGGCGCGATTTTCAGCACAGTGAAGTGTTGACAAAAGTATTGGCCATCAGTTCCCGAAGCATTACGTTTCAGCCCTTCGATTCCGAGCCGATTGCGCGACCACTCCGACCGGCGCGGGTACAAAGAGCGGGAACCGCGCCCCGCCGCCTGAAAATGCATTATTAGCCGGGATGTGAATCCGTTTTGTCAGGGGATTCCCCGTCATCTCGGTCCAGCAACCGGGCGAAGTAAAAGCAACCGCCCGCCACCAGCACTGCGGTCATCAAGAGAACCGCAGCCCGCGTGCCAGGATACTGCCAGTCATCCAGTAAATCGCTCATGGATAGCCCCATTTTGCCTGCATTCATTTCAATGTCCCGCTGCACTATCTTGGAAGTATCCGCAGTGGCCACGTCATCGGACAAATCCGCGGGAGGAGTGCCCGTCCAATAAACCGCCAACCCCGCGATCATTCCCGACAGCAGCACGACGACAGCTGTGATCCTGAGCCGCCGCGCCAGCCTCCTGGCGGATGAAACTGGCTCCGTTATTTTGTCGTTTGCGGCCATGCTTTACCAGACTGCCATGGCAGGGAGACTTGTTCCACGCCTGCAGCAGGACATAAGCGATCCGCCCCGTGCCCAGCCGGGTCGTCACGAGGGCAGCTTGCAGTTAATTGGCTGCGGGCTTTTGGTGGTTCTCAGGCTGTTTGGCGGTAATTTGCTTCGGCGACGGCATCTGCGAGTTGTCCCACCCGCCGCCCAGCGCCAGGATCAATTGAACGCTCGCCGTCATCTGTTGAATCTGCAGGTTCACAGCCGTCTGCTCATTGTTCAGCAACGTGGTTTGAGCGACGATAACGTTGAGGTAACTGTCAATTCCAGCCTGGTACCGGTTCGTGGCGAGGGTCAGGGTCCTTTGCGCCGCTTGAACCGCGGCATCTTGTTGTTTCCCTTCCTGGGAGAGTATTCGCAATGCCGCGAGATTATCCTCCACCTCCTGAAAGGCGGTCAGCGCGGTTTGCCGGTAATTTGCCACCGTGGCGTCGTATTGCGCCCGGTATTGCGCCACGGTGGCCTGGCGCAATCCGCCGTCAAAGACAGTTTGGGCCGCGATGGCGCCCAGCGACCAGACGGCGCTGGGACCGGACAACAAATTCCCAATCGAAGTGCTTTCGTAACCTGCCGAAGCGCTCAGCGTCAGTGTCGGAAAGAAAGCCGCCCGGGCCACGCCAATTTGCGCATTGGCAGCGGCCACAGCGCGTTCGGCAGCGGCGATGTCCGGACGCCGCTCCAGGAGTTGGGAGGGAAGGCCCAAGGGAATTGCGGGGGGATTGGGCTTAAACGGTTGCATGGCGATGGAGAAAGTTGAGGCCGGCTGGCCGAGCAACAATGCAATCGCGTGCTCGTACTGCGCCCGCTGGATGCCGAGGTTGGTGTCCTGCGCCTGCGCGGTTGCCAATTGGGTTTCGGCGGCGGCAACATCCTCGTCCGAATCAATCCCGGTCTTATAAAGGGTCCGGGTCAGGTCGAGCGTCTTCTGATAAGCAACCACAGTGGCATCAAAAACTTCCTTGAGTGCGTCCTGCCCGCGCAGGTTGTAGTAATCAACCGCCAAGTCCGCCTGGGCGGCCAGCCGCAAATTCTCCAGCGTGGCGGCGCTCGCCTGGGCGGCGTAGGTTTGCGCCTTGACCGTGTTGCGAATGGCCCCCCACAAATCCGGCTCCCATGAGGCGTCCAGCGGCAGTGAATAGAGAGTCGACGTGCCGCCGGAGGACGAATTCGGAGAAGAGAAGGTTGATGACGACTGCTTTGATCTGGTCACTGACGGATTGGCGGACACCGTGGGAAAGTATTGAGACTGCGCTTCCTTCACCATGGCCCG
>DATMLG010000096.1:0-4622 GCA_035570675.1 Verrucomicrobiia bacterium
AAGCCGCCGACCGCGGTGGCCGCCCCATCTACCTGGAAATGTCCAGCGTCAACCCGGTGCTGCTGCTGGAAGGCGCCTTGCGCGAGCGCGGCCAGGCCATCGCCGACGAATTTTTCGCCTCCTGCACCCTCGGCGCGGGGCAATTTTGCACCTGCCCGAGCTTCGTCATCGTGCCGGACAGCGACGCGGGGCGGAAATTCGTTCAGGCGGCGCGGGAAAAATTCGAAGCCGGCGCGCCGGGCATTCTTCTGGGACGCGGCGGACGCGACGCCCTGACCGAGTCCGTCTCGGTGTTGAAACAAAACGGCGCTATGCTTTTGTGCGGCGGCCAGGCGCTGCCCGGCGCGGCGTATCGTTTTGCGAACACATTGTTGCGCGTATCTGCCGAGGAATTTCTCAAGCAGCCGCAGAAGTTGCAGACCGAGGCGTTTGGCCCGGTGGCGTTGCTGGTGGTTTCCCGCGACACGGCACAGACTATCGGTGTGCTGAAACATCTCGAAGGCAACCTGACGGGCACGGTTTATTCGGATGCGGCGGGTTCGGATGACGCGGAGTATGCGGCAATTGAACCGGTGTTGCGGCAGCGCGTCGGGCGGCTGATCAACGACCGGATGCCCACCGGCGTGGCCGTCAGTCCCGCCATGAACCACGGCGGGCCGTTTCCGGCAACGGGCCATCCGGGCTTCACCGCCGTCGGCCTGCCGGCAAGCATTCAACGCTTCACCGCCCTGCATTGCTACGACAACGTCCGGCCCGCGCGCCTGCCGGCTGCGTTGAAATGATGAAGCGGGAGCGCCGCCTGGATTCAGAACCATTGAATCATCAAACAAAATGAGACATGCCGCCATTGACCCGGAAATGTTCGTCGCGAACCGAAAGAACCTGAAACGGCTGCTGCTGCCGAATTCGCTCGCGGTGTTGAACTCGAACGATGTGCTGCCCGGCAACGGCGACGCCCTGCTGCCGCTGCGCCAGAATTCGGATTTGTTTTATCTCACGGGCATTGACCAGGAGGAAAGTCTGTTGTTGCTGTGCCCCGACGCGCAGGATGAGAAACTGCGTGAGATTCTTTTCGTGCGCGAAGCCAATCCGCTCTTGGAAACCTGGGAGGGCCACAAGCTCACGAAGGTGGAGGCTGCGAAAATCTCCGGCGTCCTGCGCGTGGAATGGCTTTCCGATTTTCGTGCGATTTTCCACCGGCTCATGTGCGAGTGCGAACACGTCTATCTCAATTCCAACGAGAACCCCCGTGCGACGATTGTGGTGGAGACCCGCGACGCCCGTTTCGCGCGTGAAACGAAAAAACGTTATCCGCTGCACGATTACCAGCGGCTGGCGCGGCTGATGCGACGGTTGCGCGCGGTGAAGTCAGATGCGGAAATCGCGCTGCTGCGAAAGGCTTGCGAAATCACTGCCGCGGGTTTCCGGCGCGTGTGCCGGTTCGTGAAACCGGGCGTGACGGAAATGCAAATTGAGGCGGAATACGCGCATGAATTCATCCGGCGCGGCGGGCAGTTCGCGTACGACCCCATCATCGCCTCCGGAAAAAACTCCTGCACGCTGCATTACGTCGCCAACGACCAGACCTGCCGCTCGGGCGATTTGCTGCTGCTGGACGTCGCCGCCAGCCACGCGCATTACAACGCGGACCTCACGCGCACGATTCCGGTGAACGGCAAGTTCACGCGGCGGCAGAAACAGGTTTACAACGCGGTATTGCGCGTGCTGCGCGGCGCAAGCAAGGCGGCGACGCCGGGGAAGCTGACGAAGGAATGGCAGAAGGAGGCCGAGCGGATGATCGAGAAGGAACTGGTGGACCTGGGTTTGCTGAAGATGTCCCAGATCAAAAAACAGGATCCCGACTCACCGGCGTTCCGGAAATATTTCATGCACGGCATCGGCCACACGCTGGGACTGGACGTCCATGACGTGTCGCTCGGTGCCGAGCCCATCCCCGAGGGCGCGGTGCTGACCGTCGAGCCAGGCATTTACATCCGCGAGGAGGGTTTTGGCATCCGCCTGGAGAACAACATCGTGGTCCATAAGGGGGGCAACGTGGATTTGATGGAGAAAATACCGATCGAAGCGGACGATGTGGAACGACTGATGAGACGGGGGTAACAAATTCTGTAATAACCACTTGAGTGGTTTCTCCAAGGTTTGGGACTGAGCTCCTAAATTTCTTTTAAATTCCCCTTGACGACATTCGCCTAAACAGCTACCTTGTCAATCAAAGGTAGCTTGTTAAGTATCGAGCGATGAGTGTGAACGAAAAATTTTCGGCGATCCGCAAGGGACTGCTTGAGTTCCTCGTGCTGCAGATTATTGCCGCGGAGAAGGTGTATGTCGCGGATATCTTGAAACAGTTGAGCGCGACGGAATTCGCCACGCAGGAGGGCACGCTGTATCCGTTGCTCAGCAAGATGCGCCGCGAAGGGCTCCTGGATTATGAATGGAAGGAATCAGAGGCCGGCCCGCCGCGCAAATATTACGAACTGACCGGGAAGGGCCGGGAGCAACTGCGCGAAACACTGGAGTATTGGGGTAAAATCAACGGGACCGTCAAGAATCTCGGACAAAAATAAGAAGGAGACAACCTGCCATGAACAAGGTCATCACCATTAATCTGGGCGGAAACGCCTATCAACTCGAGGAGGGCGGCTACGATGCCTTGCGTGCCTATCTGGAAACCGCAACTGCCCGGCTCGCCGGCAACCCCGACCGCGAAGAAATACTTTCGGACATTGAGCGGGCCATCGCGGACAAGTTCCGCGCGCTTTTGGCGAGCCATAAGACCGTGGTCGAGGCGAAGGAAGTCGCCGCCGTCCTCGCGGACATGGGGCCAATCGAAGCAGATTCTGGTGAAGCCAGGGAGCAGCAGGGTGCGGGCGCTGCAGGCGTTGCGGGCAGTGCGGGTGGCACGAGCGGAGCCGGGGCGGCGGGAGAAGCGCGAGCAAGTGCGAGCAGCGGCCCGCCCCGGCGGCTTTATCGGATTCACGAAGGCGCGATGCTTGCCGGCGTGTGCAACGGGATTGCCGCCTATGCGAATCTGGATCCGACCTTGGTGCGCATTGGCTTCGTGCTTTTGACGATTTTTTGGGGCACCGGGTTGCTGGTCTATGTGGTGATGGCGATTGTCGTGCCGGAGGCGGTTTCGCCGGAGGAAAAGTCGGCCGCGTCCGGCATCCCGGCGACGGCGCAGGAATTCATCCGCCGTGCGAAGGAGGGATATTACGAGGCCATGAAAAATTTTCCTGACCGCAAGGCGCGTCGTGAATGGCAACGCAAGTTCAAGCGGGAGATGCGCGCGAACGCGGACCAATGGCGGCACAATTGGTACAGCTATTGGGCGGAGCGTGCCCCGGTTCATCCCGGGATGGGTTTCGCGCTGCCCTTCCTGTCCTTGCTGAACGGAGCCGCCCTGATTCTGTTCATGTGCACTTTGTTCTCGGTGCTGGCGACCGGCTCCGTGTTCGGAAGGCCGCTGCCGGGAGATTTGCCGGTGTGGGGCGCGGCAGTCGTGCTGCTGCTTGTTTACGGCATTCTGGCCGGACCGCTGAAACTGGCCCGACGCGCGTGCTATCGCGGCATGGGGCCGCCGGGATGGTCCTGGTCATTGGTTTTTCTGATGGATGCGGTCATCTGGCTGGGGGTGGTTGCGGTGCTCGTATTTCTGGCAGTGCATTATTTCCCGGACGTGCGCGACGCGTTTCACAGCCTGCCGTCGCTCGTGCATCAAGCGGTGGACGACATCCGGACGTGGTGGAATCAGAAGTGAGACATACGTTCGGATGGACGATTTATTTTGCTTCGCCCTCGCATCACGTGCCGCGGAGGGTGCGAAGTTCGGCGCTGAGATGCGTGCGATCAGCGAGAGCGTGGAGGAGCGGGCCTTCGGCGGTGAATTCAATGTGGCTCACGGAACCCACCGGACAGGAAATGCGATAGCGGAACCGGCCGACATCAATTCCAAGCAATCCACAAAGCAGGATGCGGATGGTGGCTTTGTGGGAAACGACAAGCACGTTGCCGGTGGTGAAGCGTTTGGTGATTTCCTCGATGACGAGCAAAGAGCGGCGGGCGATGGCAACGGCGGGTTCGCCGCCGGTGGGGGCGTTCCAGGCGGGATCGGCGGACCAGCGGATGTAGTCGTCGTGATGTTCGCGATCCACGATTTCAGTGGTTTTGCCCTCCCACTGGCCGTAGTGGATTTCCTTGAGGTCGTCGCGAAGCTCGGGCTTGACGCCGATGGCGTCGCACAAAGGCTGGGCGGTGGCGATGGTGCGGCGAAGGGGGCTGGCGTAAACGGCGTTCCAGGGCGTGGCTTGGTAGGCAGTGGCGAAGGCGCGCGCCATGGCCACGCCATCGGCGGTGAGTTCGGGATCCATGCCGGCGCCGCAAAAGACATTATCGCGGCTGAAAGGAGTTTGACCGTGGCGCAGAAGGTAAAGGTGCAGGCTCAAGGCGTTGGCGGCCGGATTAGCAAATCATTCGGATTTGGCGATGAGGCCCAGGATGTCCTTGCGCGGGACGGGGCCGTAGCTGCGGCTGTCTGCGCTGCAACCACGATTGTCGCCGAGGACGTAATAGTCGTTGCTGCCGAGGCGCACGGGTTTGACCGG
>DATMLG010000097.1:0-7100 GCA_035570675.1 Verrucomicrobiia bacterium
CGGCATGGCGGGCGATTCGCTGACCTATCAGTTGCCGGCCGCTGTCCAGAGCTTTCGCGCCTACGCCTATTTCCCCAAGACCGTGACCGACGTGAAGTTCTATGTTTCCGATGACGACGAAAATTTCCACGAAATCACCGCGCAAAAGGATTTGAATTTCCATGGCGAGGGCGATTATGGCTACTGGAAGCCCGTCCTGTTCCACGCGGAGAATCTTTCCGGCGGCAAGTTCCTGAAAATCGAACTCACCAGCGAGACCCAGATTGGCCGCCTGGAAATCTCCCACCCTGCCCTGCCCAAATGATCCCGCCCGCTGAATTGGAAAAATTTTCCGCCGAGACCCGCGGGCAGCTCTTCGGCCACATCCTGCCCTTCTGGTGCGGCCCCGCGCTTGACCGCGAAAAGGGCGGCTGGATGGCCTGGCTCTCGAACGACCTCAAGCCCGACCGCACGCAGCCAAAAGGCCTGATCGTGAACACCCGCATCCTGTGGGTGTTTTCCGCCGCGCACCTCGCCCAGCCCGGGGCCATTTACCGGGAAATGGCCCAACGCGCGTATGATTACGTGCTGAACCATTTTTGGGACATGAAGCACGGCGGCGCATTTTGGCGGTTGGACGATGACGGCAGGGTATTGGACGATTCCAAAAAAATCTACGGGCAGGCCTTTTGCATTTATGCGCTGTCGGAATTTCATCGCGCGTTTGGTGATGCCAGTTCCCTGGCGCCGGCGCAGGAAGTGTTCGAGCTGATTGAGCGCCACGCCTATGATCCAAAGTTCGGTGGTTATATCGAGGTCTGCCAATGCGACTGGTCGGAGGCCGGGCCGGACGCCAGGCTGAGCGACAAGGACATGAGCGAGAAGAAGTCCATGAACAACCATCTTCACGTCCTCGAGGCCTTCACCAACTTGCATCGCGTCTGGCGCGATCCACGCGTCGGGGAACGCCTCCGCGAATTGATCGAGCTTTTCCTGACCCGAATCCTCGATCCAAAAACCGGTCATCTTCACCATTTTTTTGACGAACAATGGAACGTGCGCTCGGACACCTACACCTTTGGCCACGACATTGAGGCCACGTGGCTGTTGTGTGAAGCGGCGGAGGAATTGGACGACCCAAACTTGCTGAAGCGCGTCCGCCTGGTCGCCGTGCAGATGGCCGAAGCCGCCTTGAATCAGGGCCTGGGCGCGGAAGGCGGCTTGAGTTACGAAGGCAAGGACGGAAAAATCATCGACCCGGGCCGCGAAAGCTGGCCGCAGGCCGAGGCGGCCATCGGATTCCTCAACGCCTTCGAGATTTCACACGATGAAAAATTCTTCCACGCCTCGCGGCGGGTGTGGAATTTCATTGAACAAAACATCGTTGACCGCGTCCATGGCGAATGGTTCTGGCGCATCAACCCCGACGGCAAGCCCGACCAGAGACTGCCGAAGGTCAGCGAATGGAAGGGCCCGTATCACGGCTCGCGCGCCTGCCTCGAAATCATGCGGCGGCTGAAGGCCATTGCCGCCTGACGCTCACCCCGCGATTGCCGCCAGATTTTGGTTCGCGGTGGCGATGATGGCGTGCGTGGTGGTGTCCTTGTCGAACACGGAATTCAGTCCCTGCGGCTCGCACGGCGGGTCGCCCATGTACATGCCGGCGGAGGTTGATTTGTCCGTTGTCACCCGGCCCTCGCCACCCCAGGCCCAGAAGTTCGCAGCCTGCAGGGAGCGCCCGGCGCGGCACGAGTCGGCCACCTGCGCGAACATGCGGCGGTAATATTCATCGCGCGCTGTCGTCGGCGAATCCGGCGCGTACTTTTCGAAGTCGCGCGGCAGGCCGAATTCCTCGAGCACCAGCGGCTTCTTCAAATTGTCCGTGGCAATCTTCGTGTGCATCTCCACATGGTCGTGCGCCTTGCCGGCCGCAATTTCAAATTCCGCCCCCAGCGTGGGGGTCTTGAGCCAGCCCCAGTTCTTCAGCCACATGTGGACGGTCACATAATCAATCGCCGGCGTCTTGTGCGCCTGGATGAACACCTCCGGCTTCTGCAGGCAGCCCCAGATGCCCTCGCTGCCGGTGCAAACCAAGTGGTTCCCGTCGAGATCGTGAATCATGCGCGCCGTTTTGTCCACCCAGTCACAGTAAATCGGCACGTCCTTCGCCATCGTGCTGTCATCCGCGCACGGACGCGGCTCGTTGGCCAGTTCCCAGGTCATGATCGTCGGGTCATCGCGGTAAATCACGCCGTTCACGGTGTTCTTGCGACGGACCATCTTGGTGACATATTCGCGATACAGCTCAACCGCGGCCGGCGTCGAATAAAAGCGCGCCGAAAATTTCATGAACGCGTGCCAGTCCCCCTTCGCCATGACCGGCTTGTCCGGGTCCGGAATGTCCTCGCCGGTGATCCAGCGGACATATTGCGCAAAACTGCCCGACCATTGCCAGTAATTGGAAAGAAACAAAATCGCCCGCATGTCCCGCTTTCTCATCTCGGCGAGACAGAAATCAAGCCCTGTCAGAAGATTCTCGTCCCAATCATGCGGCGAGCGCGTGATGCCGTTGGCAATCGCGCCGACCAGCGGGGATGTTTCCGAGCCCGCGAGGATCCGTACGTTAGTCGCGCCCAGCTTCTGCAATTCGTCCAGCTCGCGCACCAACCGCTCCCGCCCGCTCGCCAGCGTCGCGTCGCCGACATACCCGCCGAACCACATGTTGGCTCCCACGTAAAAATATGGCTTGTTCCGCAGTTCAAAGCGCCCATTCCGGACGCGCACAAAATCACTCTTGCTGCCGCTGCCAGCCATCAGCCGCCCGCCGCCGGCGGCGATTATTGGAAGGGCCAGCGCGCCGGTTTTAATGAAGGTGCGTCGGGATGTTGGGAATGGTTTCATGCTTAAAGTGCGCCTGAAGACTTGATTTCTTGCAAGCTTAAACCAGAATCAGCCCGCGAGAAGCCTGATGATGTAGCCAATTTTGAGGACATTGTATTTTGGGCGTCCCGCCTATAATTACGCACGATTTTTCCACACCATGAACAAAGCCAAATTCACCAAACAATTGCAGCAACTCAAGCAGCAACACGCCAAACTCATCAACCGCCGCAACCGTCCGCAAAAGAATGGCAACGGTATTTTCGACCGTTACGAGTTCCCCGCGCTGACCGCCGCACACACCCCGCTGACGTGGCGCTACGATTTGAATCCAGCCACCAATCCGCACCTGATGACCCGACTCGGCATCAATGCCGTGTTCAACGTCGGTGCCATGGAATTCAACGGCAAAATCTTGCTGATGGCCCGCGTGGAAGGCTGGGACCGCAAATCATTTTTCGCCGTGGCGGAGAGCAAGACCGGCGTGGATGGTTTTCAATTTTGGGATTACCCGGTGCGGATGCCAGAACTCGAACCGGCGGAGACGAACCTTTACGACATGCGC
Source organism: Verrucomicrobiia bacterium (assembly GCA_035570675.1). Taxonomy (GTDB): domain Bacteria; phylum Verrucomicrobiota; class Verrucomicrobiia; order Limisphaerales; family Pedosphaeraceae; genus DATMLG01. The sequence continues at coordinate 3,425 of DATMLG010000097.1, forward strand.
CTCGTCCGGCACGAGGACGGTTGGATTTACGGATTGTTTTGCGCCGAGCGGCATGACGACGCCAAGCCGGGCGATTTGTCCGCCGCCATCGCGCGCTGCGGCGTGGCGCGCACCAAGGACCTCGTCAAATGGGAACGCCTGCCCGATCTCCAGACCCCGGCGTTGCACCAGCGCAATTGCGTCCTGCATCCCGAATTTGTAAATGGCAAATACGCCTTTTACACCCGGCCCATGAGTGACTTTGCCGCCACGGGCAGCGGTGACGGCATCGGCTGGGGTTTATGCGACGATATCACCCAACCGGTCATCACCAAGGAAACCATCATTGACCCACGGTTCTATCATTCCATCAAGGAAGGCAAAAATGGCCTTGGCCCCGCGCCCATCAAAACCAAAAAAGGCTGGCTGCATCTCGCCCACGGCGTCCGCAACACCGCCGCCGGAATGCGCTATGTGCTCTACGCTTTTCTTTGCGATTTGAAGGATCCATCCAAGCGCACCAAGGCGCCGGGCGGTTATTTCATGGGGCCCGAGGGCGCCGAGCGCGTAGGCGACGTTTCCAACGTGGTGTTCGCCAACGGCTGGGTCGCGCGCCCGAACGGCGACCTGTTCATTTACTACGGCGCCTCGGACACGTACACCCGCGTCGCAACCACCACCGTTGATAAACTGCTGGACTACGTCGAAAACACGCCGGCCGACGGGGTGCGCTCAAGGCTTTGCGTGGATCAACGCTGCGCGCTCATCGAGAAAAATCTCAAACTGAAGCGCTGAAACGTCCCGTCCGGGCTTATTCCGGTTCGATTCGAATGGTGTGCGTCACCGGCACAAAAGCCTTGGTGATGGCGTCCACCAGCGGTTCGCGGACTTCGTCTGAAATCGTCGCGATTCGGTCCGGATCCGCCTTGGCGGCCGGGGTGTAGAACAAGCTTTTGATCTGGAGCGTCTCGTAGTTCTGCTTCGCCAGGACCGCCTCGTCCACCTTGCCAAACGCGGCCGAAAACGGGTTGACTTCGAAGTCATCCGCCAGGTTCACCCCGCCTTCGAGTTGCGCCGCGCTGTACGTGTGGCTTTCCTTTCCCCAGGTGATGGCATAACGCGCGGCCGTGCCGCCCTTGACGATGAGCAGCAGGCGGTTTAATTGGGCGTTGAAGGGAATCAACCCCATTCCGGCGCGGATGGAATCATCCTTGTCTGGTGCGCCGGTTGCGCAGAAAGGATACCGCGTGCTGGTTATCGTGAGCATGTTGTTGGTGAAGCTGTCCACGGTATGCCCGTCGCTGGCCGTGGCCTTGTTTTCCGAAAGATCCACCACATAGATGCCAATGGTGCCGTCGAGCCCCATGGCCTTCAGAAATGCATAAGCCATGATGACATGACCGGCCCAGTTGGGATGGACGCCGTCCTTGCCCGAAACGGCGAAGTCCGGGCCAAACTTTTCGTGAGCATCGTACCCGGCGGTGAACATCGGCCAGAAGACGTCGGCAAACCGGATGTCTTCCTCCGCGGCAATGCCGATGTCGATGTTGCGCAAGCGGCAAAGATTAAGGTTCAACTCTTCAGCTGACACATTTTGTCTGGTGCTCCACGGCGGCACGCGCCCGACGCAACCCGGCGATCCCAGCACCACCCGCGCGCCGGAATCCTTGAGCGACTGCACCACGCTGGAATATTTCTGCCGATACCACTGGGCGATGTTCTCATTGTAAGGGCCGTAGCCATGGTCATTCATGCCATAGCAAAGCGTGGCGACCGTCGGATGAAAACGCAGGCAGTCATTCGTCATGCGGCGCAGGAATCCTTCCGCGGTCTCGCCGCTCCAGCCGAACTGGCGCGTGGAAATTTTCAACTCCGGCGCGCAGACGGTGAGATAAGTCTCGATGATGCGCGAGTACTGCTTCTGCTCGGTGATGGAATCGCCGATGATGGCCACGCTGTCGCCTTGTTTGAGCAAGAGATCATGATAAATCGGCGCCCTCAGCGGCTCAAACTTTTGAAAAAACGGCGCATCAGGCTTCGGCTGCAAATCCTGCGCGGCAACATTGAAAACCATCGCCAGCAGAAGAAACGCCAGCCCGTGGCGGGCCGAATGGACGGTGGATTTATTCATGTCGTGATTTTAAGAAAAACGAATTCTCAACGCCAGCCCGAACCGGGCCCGGCTCCGTTGCAGAAACGGATCAAATTCCGGGGGGGGACGGGTCTTTGCAGTGTTTCAGGGCACTACACTGCGCCTTGGAATTTACCCGGCGAAACGAGGCTCCTGGTCACCAAGGTGTTGGTGTGCAGCCAAAAGCAAAGTTGCGCCGCAGCACTGGACTGACGGCGCAACAAAACACACCAGCTTGCGCCGGTTCAATTGACCGGCTGCGTGGTGATGGGCGCCAGATAGAAACAATCCGGATTGTCCGGGTTCTGCAAGACTTGTCCCTGGCCACCCTGCCCGTGCGCGAGAGCGGTAACGTCGGGAGTATAGGTGCGCGCATCCAGCCATCGGTGGATGATGGAATGTCCGTCGGCAAATGCCATGCCGCCCGCGTTGCCATGCAAGCCGGACGGCCAGTCAATGAGAAAAGTCGACCCGGGGGTCGCCAAAGCGGAAACGGCAAAGGATCCGTCATTAATGGAATACGGATTCTCGTCGAGAATAACCCAGATTTGCGATGGGGATTTGATCTGAACCATCTTGCCGTAAGTCTGCCAAGTCATCTGATTCGCATTATAGGCACGGCCGGGCAGCCAGCCACCCTGGGTCGGTGCCCCAATTGGGATTGCCGGAGTCTGAAAGTGGGTCCACCAGAGGGTGCCGATCGCCGAGTTCATGGAATAACTGCGGGGGTTGAGACGGCCTCCATTTCCTGGGTTGGGGATGGCAAACTTGTCCGCCGGACAATGAAAAACCGCCCGGTTGGGCAGGTAAGTCGACAATACCGAGTTGGGATCTGACAACTCGGAGTCAGTGACGACATCGGGGCCTTGCTCCATGGTGCCGACCACCCAGTTCCTCATGGTGAGTTGAACGGCAGGCGTAGCAAGCCTATAAGCCGTCTCATAGGGATAATCGTTGGGCGCCAGAAGGTCGGCGTTATCATCCGCATACATGATCCAACCCAGCGTGATCTGTTTGCTGTTGCTCATGCAACTGACGGATTGTGCCCGCTGTTTGGCGCGGGTCAGCACCGGCAGCAGCAGGCCGGCCAGGATGCCAATGATGGCGATCACAACCAGCAACTCGATCAAGGTGAACGCGCGGCGCGCGGAATGATCCGCGCCATGAAACCTAATGTGCCTTCTCATTCTATTATAAGGTAAGCTGCCAATTCTCAAATTGCAAACACGGCAAATACTTTTATCAAATTGAAGCGGGTGCCAGCAGTGACGCTGGCACCCGCCGTGTTATTGTTCTGTTTTGACGGCAACCACATCAAGGATCAATTTCAACCGAGGCGCTGGTGCCCGGCGACAGGACCGGCGTGCCCCCATCGGTGGCCGTGAAGGTGAAGTTGCCGGTGGTCAGAATGATCGGCTGCACCGTCAAGGTCCCGTTCACGAGTGACAGGCCGCCCGGTATGCTGTCATTAGGATCCGCAGTGCTGGTAAGAGTGACGGAGTCACTGTTGCCGCTCACGATGTGGAAGGTGGGATCAACCGCATTGATCGTCACCGTTACTGTGGC
>DATMLG010000098.1:0-6467 GCA_035570675.1 Verrucomicrobiia bacterium
TCGTTGTAAGTGATCGCGCCCCAGTTTTCCATCGCTCCGCCGAAACCGCCGGGCACCGCGATCAAATCCAGCTTCGGCATCGGATAACGTATCCCAAAATAGTCGTTGTAATAGGCGAGCACCTGCTTCGCCACCTCCAGCGCATAACGCCCCTGCTCCCGCTTGCCCTCCGTCGTGATGATCCGGATCGGCACGCCCTCCGCCTCGCCCTTTAATTCCTCCAGCTCGCCCGACACCAGCACCACCAGGTAACTCGCCATCGGGGGCGTCCGCTTGAACTGCACTTCCTTCCAGCCGTTGCCCAGCTTTTTCTCGTGCTCGATGGGCATGTTTGAAACCGCCAGATGCTTTTCCGGCACCACCACTGTCAATTCATATCCCGCGCGAAAAACCGGCTCATCCCAGCACGGAAACATCCGGCGCGCGTCCGTCGGCTCCATCTGCGTGCCGAGCATGATCTTTTTTTCCGCCGGCCCCTTTTTCTTCGATGGTGCCGTGTACTTCACATAAAATAATCCCTGCGCCCGGTCGCCAATCTTGCCCGAGAATTCGAGCGACAGCTTGTATTTCCCAGGCCCGAGCCGCTCCGGCAACGGCAGCACCAGCGTCTGCTTGTTTGTATCCAGATGCGGACGCAGCGCGATTTCCTTGTCCGTTATCAACGTCGCTTTTGTCACCTCCAGGTCCAGCGCGTTCAGCACAATTTCCGTCACCGGCTTCAATGCCAGAAATTCCACTGTCTCCGAGCCCCGCGTCGTGAACTTCTCCAGGTCCGGCTCCAGACGGATGGTGTATTGTTGTGGAAAAATGCTTTTCGGCAGTTGGCCCGGCGTCGAGTCGTAGAAAAACGGTGATTCCGCGGATGTCCTCAATCCCGCTCCCATCAGAAAACCAGCCACTCCCAGCGCCAACCAGGGTCGAATAACCATGCCCCCATCATTCCGCATCAAATAAGTATCGTCAACGCCGTTCACCCGCTTGAGTCTGAAATCAGCATTGCATTTCCACCTCTCCGGCGGAATATTGCGGCATGAAAATCGCCACCATCATCGTCCGTGTCCTGCTTGGGCTCGCCTTTGTTGTTTTTGGCTTGAACATCTTCCTCCACTTCATCCCGGCGCCGGCCCAGGCCCCGCAAGGCCACGCCGCCGCGTTCGCTGGTGCGCTAATGGATACCGGCTACATGTATGTCGTGGGCGCCCTCCAGGTCGCTGGCGGATTGCTCCTCCTGCTTGGCCGCTTTGTCCCGCTTGGCCTCACCCTGCTCGGCCCGGTGATTGTCAACATCCTGTGCTTTCACATCTTCATCGACCGCGCCGGCCTTCCCATCGCGTTGTTTGTTTCCGTCCTTGCTCTGTTCCTGCTCTGGCGTTATCGCGCCAACTTCGCCGGCCTCGTCAAACCTTGACAGGCACCCACCGCAATCGGCGGACTCTCACTCCCGGCTCTCTGCGGCCAGTTGCCGTTTCCGGCTGAGAATTTCTTCCTTCTGACTTCAACCTTCAACCTTCATCACTCCATCGCCCCCAGCACCTCCGCCAGCGGCACCGTCGCAAACGTCGTCGCGTAATCGGACATCGCGTAGGGAATCACCAGCCGCCCCTCGTGCACCAGGCTGCCGCACGAATACACCACGTTCGGCACGTACCCCTCCCGCTCTTCCGCGTCCGGCTTGATCAACGGCTCCCGCAGCCGCCCGATCACCTTTCCCGGATCGTCCCGGTCCAGCAGGAACGCCCCAATGCAATACTTCCGCATCGGCCCCACCCCGTGGCTGATGACCAGCCAGCCCGCTTCCGTCTCGATCGGCGAACCGCAGTTGCCCATCTGCACATATTCCCATGGAAACGCCGGTTTCAACAGCAACTGCGTGGTGTGCCAGAAATGCAGATGGTCCGAATACATCAGGTAAAGGTTCTCGTAATCCTGCCGGCCCAGCATCGCGTATTGGCCGTTGATCTTCCGCGGAAACAGCGCCATCCCCTTGTTCTGCACCGCCGGCCCGTTCAGCGTCACAAAATTGAAATGCAAAAAATCCGGCGTCTCGATGAACTGCGGCAATATCAGCCGCCCGTCATATGCCGTGTAGGTTGCGTAATAAGTCGTCGTTCCGTCGTCGTTCCGGAACGCCACAAACCGCGCGTCCTCGATGCCGTTGCTCTGCGACGGCGTCACGGGGAACAACACCCGCTCCGACAACCGCGAGTCAGGCTCGAACTGCACGTCGTAATTCGACTGCGCCAGCAGCAGGATTTTCGCCGAAACCGCCAGGGTTTCCTCGTCGGCGGCCTTGAATTGCTTTTCCGCCCGTTTAAGACCGTTCTCCAATTCCGTCAATGTGAACCGCTCGCCCACTCCCTCCATCGCCTGCCGGCTGAGATCGCCCACGAGGTTCAGTTCCGCCAGCTTCCGCTCAAACAAATGCCGGTCGTACGACGCGTTCGGCGCCTGCGCCGGCTCCAAACTATAGCGCGTCGGCTCGTTGATCTTGATGCTCCCCTGCGCGTCCACCAGCCCCGTGCGGAATGTGACCGATGAAATATGCCCCTCGCCCGTTGCCCGCAGGCTCATCACAAACCGCAGCGAACCCGGCGGCAGATCCGACTGGTCGGGATGTGGGACGATGCTCGGATTGAACAATGCCGCCGCTTCAAAAGAATATTCATGCGAGAAATACGCGCCGATCAAGAGCTCCTGTTCCTCCGTCAGTTTCTTATCCGTCGGCAGGGCGGCCCGCACCTGCTCAAACCGCCTTTTCAGAAAATCCCGAATTTTGTGGTGACGATCGTCAAACTCCGCCATCACCTCCGCCAGCAGGGACTTGACCTCCGCCTCCGGCAGCACCAGCACGCGCGCGCAAATCTTCACCGCCCGCTCGACCGTTGTCACCCGGAACGGCCGGATGAGCACGCGCGCGCGGTCGGGTTGGAGCGTAATTTTGGACCGCTTGACGTTGATGGTTTTCATCGGGCGGCGCCGCGCGCCAGTTGTTTAAAAATGGTGGAGGTGTTTTGCATGAGTTGCATTTCCGCGAGCGACATTAAAAAGGCCAGCGTGGATTCCGCGCCCGAATTTTCATTCACCCGGTCCACATGCAGCGCGTCGCGGCAGCCGCCCGTCCCCGGTGAATACAACTCCAGCCCCAGGTCGTTCCAGCCCAGGAACCAGTCAAACGCGTGCTGCGCCTGCTCATACCACCAGCCGTCTGCCGTCGCGCGATACGCCGCCAGGCACGCCGACACCATCGCCTGCGCCTCGATGGGTTGCTGGTCAAAATCCGCCCGCTTTCCGCCACGCGGGTAAAAACCATTGCTGCCGATGGGCCGGAAATGGCCGTGCTCGGACGTTTGAATTTCCACCAGCCAGCGCAAGGATTGCAACCCCCGCTCCAGCACGGGCGGCTGGCCCGCCGCCAGTCCGCTTACAATCAACGCGTGTGAAATCTTCGGGTTGTCATAGGCGAGGATGTCCTCGAACCACAGCCAGTCCGGCTGCGCCACCTTGTCAAACAACGCCATCAGCCGCGTTATCAGCGTTTCGCGCAACTGCGTCACCTGCCGGTCCCCGCCCAGCCGGCCGAGATACGCGTGAATGCCGATCAACGCAAACGCCCACGCCCGCGGTGAAGTAAATTCATTCATCACCGACAACCCCTGCGCGAACAATTGTCCTGCCGACACCTGAAAACCCCGGTGCGGCGAACGCCCCACCCCCAGCCCGAGCGCCCATAACGACCGCGCATGGCAGTCTTCCGACCCCTTCTCATCCAGCCAGCGCCGGTCAAAGCCCAGAAAATTATGAAACCGCTTCGTCTTCGCATCGAAGGCGTAATTCAAAAACGCCATGTACGTTGTCGCCAGCCCGCGCACCAGCGTCGGTGTCTCCTCCAGTTCGTCCAGCAGCACCGTCAGCACGTATGCCCTCGCCACGTCATCCGTGCAATAACCCTCCGCAAAATTTGGCGCGGTGACGATGGCATGCTGGAACAATCCCGTCGAATCCGTCATCCGCGAAAGATGATCCAGCTTGATCTCCGGCAGTTCGCGCGGCTGCTCGTCGAGCGTCTTGGTCGCATACGATTTTCGCAACCGGCCCGTTCCTGCGAGCCGCGCGTCCTCGAACGATTTCAGGTACAACTTCGCCACATTGCTCCAAATCATTTCGCGGCCCAGTTTGTAGGCGTTCTTGCGCATCGCCAGACGGTGCGTCTCGTCCCGCAAAAGCTTTGTGACCTCGCGCCCGATCGCCTTCGCGTCCCCGAACGGCACCAGCGCCCCGCGGTTCTCCGCCAGCAATTCCGTCGCGTGCCAGTACGGCGTTGAGATGACCGCCTTCCCCGAACCAAACGCGTACGCCAGCGTGCCCGACGTAATCTGCGCCTCATTGAGATACGGCGTGATGTAAATGTCCGCCGCGCCGAGAAATTCCTTCAATTCCTCCAGTTCCACGAAGCGGTTGTAGAAAATCACGTTCTTCTGCACCTTGTTTTTCTTGGCCAGCCGCTCCAATCCCAGGCGGTAAGCCTCGCCCTGCTCCCGCAATTCATTCGGGTGCGTCGCCCCCAGCACGATGTAAACCACATTCGGATGCTCCGCCACGATCTGCGGCAGCGCGTTCAATACATGCTCAATTCCCTTGTTTGGCGAAAGCAATCCGAAAGTCAGCAGCACCGTCTTACCTTCCACGCCAAACTGGTCCTTGTGATAATTCGGATCCACGAACGCCGTGTCCGGTATCCCGTGCGGAATCAAATCAATCTTCGCCGCCGGCGCCTGGTAAACCTCCTGCAAAATCTGCCGGCCCCGCGCCGACATCACCACCAGCCGCGCCGACCGCGCTATCAGTTCCTGCATCACCCGCCGCTGGTCCGCGTTCGGCTCCAGCAACACCGTGTGCAGCGTGGTCACCACCGGCATCCGCAACTCCGCCAGCAACGCCAGCAGATGGCCGCCCGCCGGGCCGCCGTAAATTCCGAACTCGTGCTGCACCGACACCGTCTCCACGTTGCTGATGTTGAGAAAATCCGCCGCGCGTTTGTACGATGACAACTCCTGCTCCTCGATTTCAAACCGCACCACCTCCGGATATTCGTAGCCGCCCTCGATGTCATTCACCGGCACCGCGAAACATTGGGTTTGCGGTTCCGCGGCCACGGCTCCCAGCAGGTCCGACGTGAACGTGGCGATGCCGCATTTGCGCGGAAGGTAGTCGCCCACAAAGGCGACCCTGCGAATTTCTTTCTGTTCATTTCCGTTCATGTTTTTCCCGTGGTTCCTGGCCGAACGGACCGGCCGACTGCCGGCAAAACACACCGGCGCCCCGCAACGTGCTTCTCACTTCACGTGATGTCAAGACATGCGCGAATTTTTTCTGAATTAATTTTTGGGAAGTTTCTTCGTGTCTGTCGTCGCGCCGCTGCGCAACCCCAACATGGTTGACGTCACGCGCCCTTTCCATGAACCTCGTTGCATGTGTTCACGGGTGCATCCGCGCTTGATCGCCATTCTGATATTGCTGCTCGCCGCCATGTCGCGCCGCACTGCGTTCGCCGACCAGCCGTTTGCCTTTGACGCGACACCCGGCAAGCTGCCCAAGACCGTTGTTCCGCGCCACTACACCATCCGTCTCGAACCCGACCTCGAAAAATTCATCACGCGCGGTTCCATGACCGTGGACCTCGAAGTCCGCCAGCCCGTCGCCGAAATTGTTCTCCACGCCCTGGACATCGAAATAACCAGGGCGTCGTTGAATACAGCCCACGAAACCGCGCTGGAAATCAATCCGGATCCGGACAAACAGCTCATCACCCTCAAACTTCCCGCGCCCATTGGTCCCGGCCGTTATCAACTCGCCCTGGAATTCACCGGCCGCATCACCGAACATGCCCAGGGCCTCTTTTACGTCCGCTACTCCGCGCCTTCCGGCAAAAAAATCATGCTGGCCACGCAAATGGAACCCACCGATGCCCGCCGCATGTTTCCGTGCTGGGACGAACCTGCCTTTCGCGCGACCTATGATTTGACCGTCGTCGTGCCGCAAAAACATCTCGCCGTTTCCAACATGCCCGTCGAACGCGAAACCAGCCTTTCCAATGGCCTCAAGGAAGTGAAGTTTCGGCGCACGCCGCCAATGGCCAGTTATCTGGTGGTGCTGGTGTCAGGCGAACTGGAGGAATTGAAAGGTGAGGCGGCGGGCGTCAAAATCCGCATCATCACCACCGAGGGCAAGCGCGAGCAGGCGCGTTACGCCCTGGCTGTCACCGAAAAGGTCCTGCCCTATTACAACCACTATTTCGGCATCCGCTATCCCCTGCCCAAGCTCGACCAGATCGCCATCCCCGGCGGCTTCGATGGCGCCATGGAAAATTGGGGCGCCATCACCTACAACGAAAGCGTTCTGCTCTACGATCCAAAAGCGAGTTCTCCGCAAACCCAGCGCGACATCTTCATCAACATCGCGCACGAAAT
>DATMLG010000099.1:0-3083 GCA_035570675.1 Verrucomicrobiia bacterium
CGGACGGACGACGCGGATTATTTTTCGCAGATGGTCAGGGAGTTCGCGGCCAACCCGGCGTTTGGACTGGTGGAGACGCCCGGTGAACTCAGCGCAGTGGTGACGGACTTCGAACGGAATTTTCTCGCGAGAGGAGTGCCCACATTGAGGGCGGCTTATGCGAAGCAAGGATGAAGTGCGAACCGTGCCGGCTCAGACATCAATCACCGGGCCGTCGTCATCATCGCGGCGTCCGCCGGGCCGTTTGCCGCGCTGGATGGTGACGCGCGCGCCGCCGGTGCCGGTGAGCGAGTTGAGCACCAGCGTCATGACGGTGATCACCAACGCGCCCCAAAACGCCGGCCAGAATCCGTCAACCACAAATCCCGGCACGAGCTTGCCCACCAAAAGGAGTAACAGCGCGTTGATGACCAGGATGAAGAGACCCAGGGTGACGAGCACCAGCGGCAGCGCCAGCAGCAACAGCAGCGGGCGCAGGAAGGCGTTCAAAATTCCCAGCAGCAACGAGGCGACGAGCAGTGTGGTGAATTTCTCGCAATGGATTCCGAGTCCAAGATTGGCCGCGACCATCACCGCCACGGTGGTGATCAGCCAGCGGCCGAGAAATTCTTTCAGTTTGGGCGACATGCTTTTTTGTCGGCGAGGGCAGGGTGCCTGCCGTTCCCGGAGGATAAGATGCCGCAACTTACGCCCGCGCACAAGCCGCCATTCGCCGGGCGGTTCAGCGGCCTTGTATGTGCAGAAACTCGACTTGTGTTTCCGCCGTGAGCGAGACGCGTCCGAGGCAGGCGGGCACCAGCGCGAACTGCCCGGCCGTGAGGGCCAGGGCGGTGTCACCTTCGCCAACCGACAGGCGCCCGTTCAGGACGCCGAGGATTTGCAGGGCGTCGCTTCGGAGGTGGAACCGTTCGCCGCGCTTCACCATGCACGCGTCCGCGCGGAAGAGCGGGTCATCCACCAGATAGCGGACCTTCAAAACGGCGTTGCGCGAATACTTGCTCTTGATGAGCCGGGGCTCGAAATCGTTGAAATCAATGCTCGCCAGGGATTGCGGCACATGCAATTCGCGGGGCTTGCCGTCCAGGCCTTTCCGGTTCCAGTCAAACACGCGGTAGGTCGTGTCGGAATTCTGCTGGATCTCAAAGATCACGAGGCCCGCGCCCAGCGCATGAACGCGTCCGCTGGGCAGAAACATCACGTCGCCCTTTTCCACGGTCAGACGTTGAAAACAATCCGCCACCGTGCCGTCCCCGATTTTTGCCTCGAACCTGGCGCGCGTCACGCCGCGTTTCAAACCCACGAACAATTCCGCGCCCGGCACGGCTTCGGCCACATACCACATCTCGGTCTTGGGTTCGCCCCCCAGTTCCGCGGCCTTCGCGGCGGGCGGATGGACCTGCAACGAGAGTTTTTCGTGCGCGTCCAGAATTTTGATAAGCAGCGGAAACTTCTTCACCTCGCGCTGCTTTTCGCCGAGCAGTTCGCCGGCGTGGTTCTCCATCAACCAGCGCAGGTCCCGTCCCGCCAGCGGCCCGTTGGCAATCACACTGGCATCGCCCGGCCGGTCGGAAATCTCCCACGATTCGCCGATGGGCGCGCCCGGTGGCAGCGGCTTGTGGTAGAGCCGCTCCAAGTTGCGACCGCCCCACACGCGTTCCTTGAGGATGGGCTTGAACGTCAGCGGATAGAGCGTCATGGAAATTGCGGGTTACAATTCATGGCGCCATGCGTCAATTTGTAAAATCGAAATTGATTCTGCCGGTCACGGGCTGAGGCTGGGCGCGGGTTGCTTTTCGATGACCTGCCCGTGCGAGCGGAAGCGTTCATAACGTTGTTTCATTCGCTCGTCGGACGGAATCGCCTTCAAGGCTTCGAGGTGTTTCAGGAGGTGCGTCTTGAGCGTTTGCGCCATCGTGGCCGGATCATTGTGCGCGCCGCCGAGCGGTTCGGGCAGCACTTCGTTCACCAGGTTCAACTCAAGCAAATTCCGGGCGGTGATTTTCAGCGCTTCCGCGGCCTTGGCGGCGGCGGAACGGTCCTTCCACAAAATGGCCGCGCAACCCTCCGGGCTGATCACCGAGTAATAGGCGTTTTCCAAAATTAACACCCGGTCGGTCACGCCGATGCCCAGCGCCCCGCCCGAACCGCCTTCGCCGATGACCACCGCGATGGTCGGGACTTCCAGCATCATCATCTCGCGCAAATTCACCGCGATGGCCTCGGCGATGTGCCGTTCCTCGGCGCCGATGCCCGGATACGCACCCGCCGTGTCAATGATGGTGATGATCGGCAGGCCGAATTTGTCCGCGATACGCATCAGCCGCAGCGCCTTCCGATAACCCTCCGGATGCGCCGAGCCGAAATTACGCATGATGTTTTCTTTCGTATCCCGGCCTTTTTGCGTGCCGATGACCATCACCCGCTCATCGCCCAGCTTCGCGAATCCGCCCACCATCGCTCGATCCTCCGCATAAAGCCGGTCGCCGTGCAGTTCACTGAAATCCGTGAACGCGGCCGCAACATAATCCAGCGTGTACGGCCGCTTGGGATGACGCGCCAGTTGTACGCGCTGCCAGGCGGTCAGGTTGGAAAAAATCTGCCTCCGCGTCTCCGCGAGTTTCTCCTCCAGCTTCTCAATCTCCTCGCCCGAACTGAGCCCGAGCGAATCCGCGTTCTTGCGGAGCTCATCCAGCTGGCTTTGTATTTCAAAAATCGGCTTCTCGAAATCGAGCAGATTCTTCATGTACCGCCTACTTTAGGCCGGGTCCGCGCCGCGCGCAATGTCCAAATCCGTACAGGGAAAGAGCCAGATTGCTCTGGCTCAATGGTGACGAGGCTAACACGCCCTCACCCGGGCGCTCAGAAGGGCGGTAAGGCTAACTATCACACGCTGCTCGAACCTCACCACGAGCATAACCTCTATGCCAACCCTAAACAAGCAGCGCAGCTTCGTTGGTATTGACAGCCGCCGCCGTCCAAGCGTTCGGAAAAAGTAAAAATTAGTTTTAATCAATTTTTTAGGCCCGGTTGAATGTCCGTATATATCGTCGTCTGCTTCCGCAGGCGCATCACCCGGCCCAGTG
>DATMLG010000100.1:0-3122 GCA_035570675.1 Verrucomicrobiia bacterium
CCCGGCCTCCGCATCTTTTTTGTCGATTGTCCCGAATTCTTTGATCGCAGCGGCATCTACCACGAGCGCAATATCAGCTACCCGGACAACGCCGATCGTTTCATCTACCTGTCCAAATGCGTCGTTCACCTCGCGCGCTACCTGCCGTGGCGGGCTGACCTGATTCACATTCACGACTGGCAGTTGGGTCTCGTGCCGCTACTCCTGATGCAGCAAAAATATGAAGGCTGGGGCAATCCGCCGCCCACCTGCCTCACCATTCACAACCTCGCCTATCAGGGCGTGTTCCCGAAGGAAACCTATGATCTCACCAATGCCTCCCGGGAATTTTTCATGCCCGATGGCGCCGAATATTACGGACTGCTGAATTGTCTGAAAGCCGGCATCGCCTTCGCCGACATCATCACCACCGTCAGCCCCCGCTACGCCCGGGAAATTGCCACCGAGGAATACGGCTGCGGCCTCGACGGCCTCCTGCGCCGGCGCCGCGACCGCCTGTTCGGCATCCTTAACGGCGTCGATTACGGCGAATGGAACACCACCGCCAATCCGCATCTTCCCAAACCTTATTCGGCAAGCCGCCTAGCCGGAAAAAAAATCAACAAACTCGAATTGCAGAAATTCCTCGGCCTGCCCGTGGACGCCACCATTCCGCTCTTTGGCACCATTACCCGGCTGGCCGAACAAAAAGGCGTGGACATCCAGCTTGGCGCACTGACTGAGATGTTGAGCGCCAAAATGCAGTTCGTCCTCCTCGGCAGCGGTTCGCCCGAATATGAAAAGGGTTACCACAGCCTCGCCCGGCGCTTTGCCGGTCAGGTCGGCGTGCGGATCGGTTACGATGAACGATTGGCCCATCTCATCGAGGCCGCGTGCGATTTCTACCTGATGCCCTCGCAATTCGAACCCTGCGGTTTGAACCAGATGTACAGCCTGCGCTACGGCACCATCCCCATCGTCCGGGCCACGGGCGGATTGGACGACAGCATCATCGACTATTCGCAGGACCCTGATAAGGCCAACGGCATTAAATTTCACGAATACTCGCCGCACACCCTCGCCAAGGCCATCCGCAAGGCCCTTGCCATCTACGAGCGACCCGAATTATTCCGCCGTTACCGGCGCAACGCCATGAAAGCCGATTTTTCCTGGGAAAACACCGTGGAAGAATACGTCCGCGTCTACGAACTCGCCGCCAGCTACCGCGGGTGCGCAATCTAACGGGCCTTAACCGCGAATGGATGCGAAGCGGCCAGCCGAATCCAAACGCGATTTATTCAAAATTGAAGCGCCAACGGCGCTTTTGACAATGGCCCGCAGTTTCAACTGAGGATATCCGTTGCAAATGGAGCGCAAAATGCCCACAAAGATAGGGGTAGGGACAAGGGAATGTTCCTTGCCCCTCCCTCCGAACCGGACTGGCGGGTCTCCCGCATCCGGCTCTCCAGTTAGTGGGTTCGTAATGATACGATTGTCCGCGTAAACGCATGGGCCTCTGCCAAGGACAGCAGCCCATGTTTGGCAAACCATTGGTTCGACCACCGTCGTTGCGCTTGCCCCAGCCCTTGCCGGGTGTGGCCTTGCCGCTTGGCGAGCAGACTGCGCAGACGTCGCCGGAGGAAGCCGTCCACCGTCGGAAACACGTTGCCCTTGCTGTGCTGGAAATATCCGTACCAGCCCTGCAAGGTGCGGTTCACTTCCGTGATGATGGTTTTCAGGCTGTCTCCCTCCAGCCGCGCGGTCTTCTCCCGAAGTCGATCTTTGAGCTTCTGGAGACTTTTCGCACGCGGCCATTTCATGCCGCGCTCAAAATGATACCCCAGGAAGTCAAAGCCGCCCGGTTGCGCGGCGTTGACAATGCGGGTCTTGTCGGGATGCAAGGTGAGTCCTGCCTCCGTCACCCATTGCCGCATCTGTTCCAAAGCCGCTTGTGCCTCGGCTTCGCTGCGACAAAGGATGACGAAATCATCCGCATAGCGCACCAATTCCCACCCCGCCCGCGCCATTTGATGGTCGAACGGATTGAGATAGAGATTCGCCAGCAGCGGACTGATGACTCCGCCTTGCGGTGTGCCCCGTTCCGTGGGCTGCCAACCTTTATGCTCTTCCAGCACGCCTGCTCGGAGGAAACCTTCCACCAAGGCCACCACCCGTCCGTCCGCCACCCGGTCTTTGACCAGTGCCAGCAACCGGTCGTGTGGGATCGTGTCGAAGTAACTTTTCAAGTCGGCATCCACCACCCAGTCGTGCCCCGTTTTGAGGAGCCTGTCCACCCGTCGCAGCGCGTCCTTGGCTCCGCGTCCGGGTCGGAAGCCGTAGCTCTGCTCGGCAAAATCCGTCTCGAAAATCGGTTCCAGTACGTGCCGCAACGCCGCCTGCACCACCCGGTCGCGCACCGCCGGTATCCCCAGCGGTCGTTTCTCCGGGCTGCCCGGCTTGGGTATCCATGCTCGCCTCACCGGTTGCGGCCGATACGTCCCGTCGCGCACTTGTTCGTGCCACCGCAAGAGTTCTTCCTGCGCATGCCGTCCAAAGTGAGCCACCGTCTGTGCGTCCGCTCCCGCGCTCCCGCCGTTGGCCCATACCTTGCCAAAGGCACTGGCCAGATTGGCCGGCGCATAGGTCTTGTCCGCCAATCGGAACCAGACCCGCTCTGCTGACTCACCCGTCGTGAGCCGCGTCAACATGCGTTCGGTCCAGACACTCCGTTCCACCCACCACCATGGGTCGCGGGCTTCTCCGACTTGTTGAGGCGTTGCCGCCACTATCGCCGGTTTGTTTTCGCGGTTCTGGTCTTTCACGCATCCACCTTCCTGCGTCCCTTCGCTCCACGGTCGTTACCCGCTTCTCAGCTACTACGGACGCTCTGACTCCCGCCGGGCGGTTCTTCGGGCCACTGAGCCATGAACGCCGCTTGTCCCCGGTCGGGTCTCCCTGATTATCGCAGGAGGACTTCCAGCCATTCCGTCTCCAACCATCTGCGTGTTGTCCGGGGATCGCCCGGATGCCAGCGGGTTTTACCCGCCGTGACAGGCTTCGTCTTGCAGCAGCAGACTCGCCCACTCACGCCGACCGAATCGAGTTCACCTGTCTCGGTCTGTCGAGACCTTGTTACGGACTGG
>DATMLG010000101.1:0-5248 GCA_035570675.1 Verrucomicrobiia bacterium
GCCAACCCAGAGCCAGAGTCACAGCACGAACGCAATCATGACCGTCGTTACGAACAGCAATCCTTTTGACACGGTCAACCCCACATTGAGAGCGACGAACATTTTTATCGTTGTGGTGAAGGAAGTGAACGTCGCGCCGACTTTGGGGAGTATTGGGCTTCAAACAGTGAATGAACTGGCGACGCTGACGGTCACGAACGCGGCGGTGGAAACGAATATTAACTCGGTCACGACCGGCTACGGGTTGTTGAGCGCGCCAAGTGGGGTGAGCATCAACGGCAGCGGGGTCATCACCTGGATGCCGATCCAGGGGCAGAGTCACAGCACCAATGTGATCACGACCGTGGTCACGAACAACAATCCTTTCGACACCGTCAATCCGACCCTGACGGCCACGAACAGCTTCACGGTGGTGGTCAAGGAATTGAACACCGCTCCAGTTTTACCTGCGCAAAACAACACCAACGTCAACGAGCTCATGACGCTCGTGGTCACCAACACCGCCGCGGAGCCAAACGTCAACTCGGTGATCACGGGTTACGGGCTGATTAATCCGCCGACGGGCGCAACCATCGACACAAACGGCGTCATCACCTGGACGCCGGGCCAAAACCAGAGTCCGGGCACGAATGTCATCATGACCGTGGTCACAAACAACAACCCGTATGACACGGTCAATCCGGCCCTGACGGCAACCAACAGCTTCACGGTGGTGGTGAATGAAGTGAACACCGCCCCGCTTTTGCCGCCGCAAAACGACACCAATATCAACGAGCTTGCGACCTTGGTGGTGACCAACACAGCCGCCGAGCCGAACATCCATTCTGTCACCACCGGTTACGGTCTCGTCAATGCACCTGCGGGCGCAACCATTGACACGAACGGCATCATCACCTGGACGCCGGCCCAAAACGAGAGTCCCGGCACCAATGTCCTGATCACCGTTGTGAGCAACAGCAACCCATATGATTCCATCAATCCACAATTGGTTGCGACCAACAGCTTCACCGTGGTCGTGAACGAGGTGAACGTGCCGCCCGTGCTGCAAGCACAAAGCGACGTGAGCGGGGACGAGAATACGACGCTGGTATTGACCAACGCGGCCACGGAGCCAAACATCCATTCGGTCACCATCGGCTATGGCCTGATTAATCCGCCGACGGGGGCCAGCATTGACAACAACGGCGTCATTAGCTGGGTGCCGACGGTAGCGGAGGAGTCCACCACGAACGCTCTCATCACCGTCGTAACAAACGCGAACCCCTATGATCTCGTGAACCCGATGTTGACCGCGACAAATAGTTTCAACGGGACGGTGACGGATCCGGTGGTATCGCCGCTTATCACGTCCGTGAAACTGAGCAACGGGGTTGCCACGGTGACCTGGACGACCGTCCCCGGTCATACCTACACGCTTCAATATCAGGATATTCCCACCAATGTCTGGACTGATGTGCCGCCACCAGTGTCCGCATCCGGCTCACAAGCAAGCATGACCAACGCCACCGGCGGCGCCCCGCACAGGCTTTATCAAGTGATCACGGCGCCGCAACAATTTCACCCCCGCTGAGTTGGCTGTAAACCGCGGCCCCGTTCCGCGAGGGGAACGAGAGCGCAACTAACTGGAGAGGGCGCCCTGGGCGGAGGCGTTCTGGATAAAGACCAACTTGTCCTTGTCCACGGAAACGTGAACGGGATCGTTCTCGTGAAGGCTGCCCTTGAGGATTTCCTCCGCGAGCGGGTCTTCCAAGAATCGTTCGACCGAACGGCGCATGGGCCGGGCGCCGTAGTTTGGATCATAGCCCTTCTCGACCAGGAAATCCTTCGCCTTCTCGTCGAGCGAGAGAACGATGTTCTTGTTCTTGAGCCGTTCCATCACCTTTTTAATTTCCAGATCGAGGATTTCAATCAAATCAGGCTTGGTCAACGAGCGGAACACGATGACATCGTCCAGCCGGTTGAGGAACTCGGGTTTGAAGGTGCGTTTGGCCTCATCCATGATCTTCTCGCGCATTCTCTCATAGCTGTTTTCATCGGTGATGGGAGAAAAGCCGAGCGTGGACTGGCGCTTGATGGTTTCTGAGCCGACGTTGGACGTCATCAGGATGATGGTATTGCGGAAATTGACCACGCGACCGACGCTATCGGTCAACTTTCCTTCCTCGAGGATTTGCAGAAGCATGTTCCAGACATCGGGGTGGGCCTTTTCGATTTCGTCGAAAAGCACCACGGAATAGGGCCGGCGGCGGACCTGTTCCGTAAGCTGGCCGCCCTCTTCATATCCGACATATCCGGGCGGTGAACCGACCAGCCGGGAGACGTTGAATTTTTCCATGTATTCGCTCATGTCGAGCTGGATAAGCGATTTGGTATCGCCAAACATCTGCTCGGCGAGCGACTTGGCCAGCAGCGTCTTGCCAACGCCGGTGGGCCCCAGCAGGGCAAACGTGCCGATGGGCCGCCGGGGATCCTTCAAATCAGCCCGCGACCGGCGCAAGGCCTTGGAGATGGCGGAAACCGCCTCGCGCTGGCCAATCACCGAGTTCGTAATCTGAGCTTCGACGGCCAGGAGCCGCTGGGCCTCGCCCTGTTCCATGCGTTTCAGGGGAATGCCGGTCCATTTGGAAACGACGTGCAAAATGTCCTCTTCATCCACCTTGACCCGTTTTTCTTCGCGGTTGGCGCGCCAGGTGTTCAGGACTGAGTCCAGTTTTTCCTTGGCCTGCTTTTCCTTGTCGCGCATGGCGGCGGCGCCCTCAAAATCCTGCTCCTTGATGGCGCGCTCCTTGCGGGTCTTGATGTCCTCGATTTCCGCCTCGATGTCCTTCACCTCCGGCGGACGGGTCATGGTGCCGATGCGCGCGCGCGAACCCGCCTCATCCATGAGGTCAATGGCCTTGTCCGGCAGAAACCGGTCGGCAATGTAGCGGTCCGAAAATTTGACGGCAGCTTCAATGGCCTTGTCCGTGAATTCGGCCTTGTGATGCTCCTCGTACTTGGCACGCAGGCCCTTGAGAATCAGAATGGCTTCCTCGATGGAAGGGGCTTCAACCTTGACGCTCTGGAAGCGGCGTTCGAGCGCGGCATCCTTCTCGATGTATTTGCGATATTCGTTGAGCGTGGTGGCGCCGATGCATTGCATCTCGCCGCGGCTGAGGGCGGGCTTGATGATGTTCGAGGCGTCCATGGTGCCTTCCGCGGAACCGGCGCCGACGATGGTGTGCAATTCGTCGATGAACAGGATGATGTTTTTCGCGCGGCGGATTTCATCCATGACCGCCTTGATGCGCTCCTCAAACTGGCCGCGATACTTGGTGCCCGCGACCATCAGGGCGAGATCCAGGGTGATGACCCGTTTTTCCCGGAGCAATTCAGGAACGTTGCCCATGGCGATTTCCTGCGCCAGCCCCTCGACGATCGCGGTCTTGCCCACGCCGGCTTCGCCGAGCAACACCGGGTTGTTCTTGGTGCGGCGGCAGAGAATCTGGATGACGCGCTCAATCTCATTTTTGCGGCCGATGACCGGATCCATCTCGCCCTTGCGGGCGATTTCGGTGAGGTCACGGCCAAATGCCTTGAGAGCGGGGGTCTTGACCTCACCCTTTTTTTCAGCCGCCGGCTGTCTTTCGGGGCCTTCCGCGCCGGGCGGTTGTTCCTCCTGGGCAGCGAGGTTGGGATCCAGCTCCTTCAAAATTTCCTGGCGGGTTTGCTCGATGTCGATGTCGAGGTTTTTCAGGACGCGCGCGGCGACGCCGTCGCCTTCCCGCAGCAAACCGAGCAGAATGTGCTCCGTGCCGACGTAAGTATGGTTGAGCGCCTTGGCTTCCTTGGCGGCGAGGGCGAGAACTTTTTTGACGCGGGGAGTGTAGGGGATGTTGCCGATCATTTTTTGATCGGGGCCGGTGCCAACCTGTTTCTCGACTTCCATGCGGACGGTTTCCAGGTCGAGGCCAAGTTTTTGGAGGACATTGACGGCGACACCCTGGCCGAGCTTGATCAGGCCAAGAAGAAGGTGCTCGGTCCCCACGAAATTATGATTAAAACGGTCGGCCTCCTTGCGGGCAAGCGCCAGCACCTGCTGGGCCCGCGGTGTAAAATTCTGCATGGATTCTTCACTCATAATTCAAAATCTCACGGTTTATCCGCTTTGTCCAATTTGCCGCCGCCCGGGGCAGCGGGCTTGATGACCGGCCGGCTGACGTTCCGCAAATGTTCACGCAACATGTCTGCTCGCAGCAGGTCCCGTTCCTCCGCCGAAAGCTTTTCCGAATGGCACCTTTGGAGGTGGGCCGGCTGGGTGAGAATGAACAATTCATCGGTCAGCGACCGGTCCGTTCCCGGGAACAGGTTCAAGTCCATGCCCAAATGCATCAGCGACAGCAGGTTCATGGTCTCCTTCGAGGAAATGCTGTGCGCATTGGCCAAAATACCATAGGCCCGGCCTATGTGATTATACACCATTTTGGGCTTCTTTTCCAGCAGGGTGGCGCGGGCGTTTTCCTCGTGTTCTATGATTTGAGAAAGCACCTTGTCCAGGCGTTCGACAATGGTGGTTTCCGTCTCCCCAAGTGTCTGTTGATTGGACACTTGAAATACGTTGCCAAGGGCCTCGGTGCCCTCGCCGTAGAGGCCCCGGACCGCCAGTCCCAGCCGGTTCACGGACTGAATGATGGCATTAATTTGTTCCGCCAGGACGAGACCCGGCAGATGCAACATGGCGCTGACACGGATGCCAGTGCCGAGGTTGGTCGGGCAGGCCGTCAGGTAACCCACATCCGCACTGAAAGCGTATTCGAGTTTTTTCTCGAGGGCGGTGTCCACCTGATCAATGGCGAGCCAGGCCTGTTTTAATTGCAGCCCGGGCCGTAACGCCTGCATCCGCAAGTGATCCTCCTCGTTGATCATCACGCAGAGCGATTCTTCGCGGTTCAAAACCAGGCCGCTGCCGGCCGTGCGCGCGGCATGCTCACGGCTGATGAGATGGCGTTCGACCAGGATCTGCTTGTCGAGCGCGGACAGATTGTCCATGGACTCGGAGAACGCCTCCTTCATTTCGGGCAGATGCTCAATCGCCGGACGGAGCAGATCCAGCACGCGGATGCGTTCGGGCTTCTTGGCCCAGCCGGGAAAGGACGCGTTCCTCAGGTTGCGGGCGAGGCGCACCCGGCTGGACATGACGATCTGGTCATGCGGGCCACGACGGCGGGCGCTTTCGGCCGGAGGAATCAGAAAGTCATGCAGGCTGGTC
>DATMLG010000102.1:0-8566 GCA_035570675.1 Verrucomicrobiia bacterium
TGGAAGGTGTCAGCGACAAGGGAGACTACGCCCCGATGGTTAAAGTGTCGTCCATCCGGGTTTTGGGCAAGGGGCAATTGCCGGCTCCGCGCCGGGTTGCGATAGATCAATTATTCACGGGTTTGGAGGACAGCCAGTGGATCGAAGTGAGCGGAGTCATTCGTTCGGCAACGGTCCTTGGTCAAAGGCATTATTTGAACCTCGCCATGAACGGAGAGCGGGTGATGGTGTACGTGGAAAATCTCAAGGAAGCTGACGCGGACAAGGTAATAAACGCCACCGCCCGTCTGCGTGGCGTGTGTTATTCCCGGTACAACATGAAACGGCAATTACGTGTCCCGTGGCTAGCGGTTTCGAGCCTGGCTGATGTGATGGTCGAACAAACCTCCCCCGGGCAGCCAGAAGAAGTATCGTTGGCCAGCCTGGGCCAGTTCAATTCCGACGGCCAGTACGGCAACCGTGTAAAGGTCAGCGGAGTTGTGACGTTGCAAAAGCCCGATGGCAGCCTGTTCATCCAGGACCATGGGTACGGACTTTGGGTGCAGGTGGCTCAACCGGCCAAACTCGTTCCGGGGGACCGCGTCGTGATTTCGGGCTATCCCGCCCTCGGGCAGTATGTTCCGGTACTGGAGGACGCCACGCCCCAGCTTGCCGGCCACGACGAGCCGCCTTTGCCGGTGCCGACAGATTTGGGAATGCTGTTGAACTCTCCGGAGGAGTTTGAAGGCGTGCTGGTGCGCGTGAATACCAGCCTGATGAATCTGGTGGACGGTCCGGGACGGGAAACCCTGGTGTTGCAATCTTCCAATTCCATATTTACGGCAAGCCTCGAAAGCCCGCAAGCCGACGAACGCTTCAAGTCGCTCCAGATTGGCAGCCATCTCGCGCTCACCGGCGTGTTCATCCCCCAATCGCCGGAGAGATGGGTGCCGGGCATCTCGCGATCGCGGGCGGTATCCGTGTCCAGCATTCCTTACTCGCCGCCCGAGTCCGCCCAGATTCTTTTAAGATCCTTTGCGGACATAGCCATCATTCGTCAGCCGCCATGGTGGACGCTGCCGCGCTTGCTCTGGGCGCTCGGGATCATGGGTTTCGTCATGCTCGCGGGATTGGCCTGGGTGGTGGTGCTTAATCGTCGCGTGCGCCAGCAAACCGAGATCATCCAGGAAAAGGTGAGGCGCGAGGGCGTCCTCGAAGAACGCGACCGCATCGCGCGGGAATTTCATGACACGCTCGAACAGGAACTCGCGGCCATCACCATCCAGCTGGACGTGGTCTCGGCGCAATCCAACGATTCATCGCGGGTTGCGCGCCAACAACTCGAGCTGGCCCGCAACATGACCCGTCGCAGCCTTTCCGAAGCCCGCCGTTCCGTGTGGGACCTGCGCTCGCATCTGTTGGAAAACAATAATTTGGACGCGGCCCTCAAGGAACTGGTCGTCCCCCTGTCACTCACGAGCGGGATCGAGATTTCCGTCCAATCCTCCGGAACACCCAAAAAACTTCCCGCCCTCACCGAGCACAACCTGCTTCGCATCACCCAGGAAGCATTGACCAACGCCTTCAAACATTCGAGCGCAAAAAAAATTATCGTCGGTTTGAACTACGAAACGAAGCAGGTTCAACTTGGCATTCGTGACGACGGCACGGGCTTCGACGTCCAAAGCGCCGGGTCCGCGAACGGCGGCCATTTCGGCCTGCTCGACATGCGGGAACGGGCCGAAAAGATTGGCGCACATTTTTCACTCAACGCCAAACGCGGCGGCGGCACGGAAATACTCGTCATCATCGCCGATGCGGCCTTCGCCGAGCCGGTGGCACCCGCAAATAACGGTGGTGGTTGAAAGTTGGAATTGCAAACAATGAAAGAAAAGATTCGCATCATGGTTGTGGACGATCACTTTGTCGTGCGCATGGGGCTCGTCGGCTCGATCAACATCGAACCGGACATGACCGTCGAAGTCGAAGCCTCCACCGGGCAGCAGGCGATTGCCAGCTTTCGGCAGCACCGTCCGGACATTGTGCTGATGGATTTAAAACTACCCGGCATGAGCGGCGTGGAAACCGCGGGAGTCATCTGCAAGGAATTTCCCGCCGCCGCCATCATCATGCTCTCCACGCATGACCGTGAAGAGGACATTTATCAGTCGCTCCAGGCCGGCGTGCGCACCTATCTGCTGAAAACCGCCGCGCGCGAGGAATTGATTTACACCATCCGCGCCGTTCACGCCGGGGAACGCCATATCTCACCGGCCATCGGCGCGCGTCTGGCCGAGCGGATGACCCATGCGGAACTTACGGCGCGTGAACTTGAGGTTCTCAAATTGATTGCGACCGGCAAGAGCAACAAAGAAATCGGCAATGTCCTGCAAATTGCGGAGGTCACCGTCAAGCTTCACGTCGGCCACATCCTCGCGAAGCTGCGAGTCAACGACCGCACCCAGGCCGCCACGACCGCTTTGCAACGCGGGATTTTGAACCTGGATTGAGCGTATGGCGGCCGGCCGGTGAACTTTGGCGGTTGTCGGCCGGCGAATCACCGGCGCGAAAGGGTTTCCAAGCTCTAAAGCGCCGGGCTATTTTCAGGGGTGGTCAAAAGGATGAGAACACTCGTTTGCCGGCAACCATAGCACGCACGAAATGCGTGTAAAAAAAAAAGAAGTTGGGGAAATAAAAATTGTTTGGTTGCAAAATGGGTGGGAATGGAGGAAGGTCTGGGCGCACGAGCCATTCAGTGTGCGAGAAGGCGGGGCCTTCACCCAATATTAAGGAGGGTGAAACAACAAAAGGAATTGCCACAAAAGAACACATAGAACCCAAAAGCCGAAACTGGGAATGAACAGAAGCAAGCAGGCAGAGCCTGCACCCTTTATGAAAAGAACGGACAACAATGCGCGACGCCAAACGATGGCGCATTGCCAAGGAAGGGAAGTCGCGCCCGTCTCGGCGAGCGGGATGCGAAGGCAGAAGGAGAGGAGCATGGATTTCCTCGACGTAAGTCGTTCATTTCTCACTTAACGTTACGCAATGAAATGGTTTAATGAACACAAGGTTATGATGGTGAGCAGGTTGCAATCTGAAGATGTAGTGCCGATGCAAGCGGTTGATTTTTCGCCACTTACAGGTGTTTTTCATGATATTTCACCCCATTTCTCAGCTATAGGGGTTTGGTTTCTCGCCGGTTACGAAAAAAACAGGGTTTATTTGAAGCAGGCAGAGCCTGCACCCAGTGAGGAGGAGGGGATGGTCAGAGACTCGTCACCTCGTCTCCTACCAGTTCAATGGGCGGGGGGCGTCGGAATCCGCACACTGCTACACGATCCGCCTCCGCCGGGCTACGGCGCGACGATAAAACACAATAAAACACGATGGTGGCGGATAATATTTTTTTGGGTTGGATGCGTATGAAGAAACGGGGTGCCGCAACCCCTTCGGGGTAGCGGATCATTTTGACCAAGTGACCCGGGGTAGGCTCTCTCGGAATCGAGCCAACCCCGGGCTGAGTGATTGCAATCCCTTCGGGATAGCAGGAAAGGCGGGCAACCTCGCGGAGATGGAAGGCAACGAGGACGAGGACGAGAAGGAGGACGAGCAGATTAAGATTAAAATCAAGATTAAGAGGAAAGAAATCGATGGCCGAAGAAAAAGGAGGCGGGATTAGCGAGATTTGGATATATTGCGGGCACGATGAACTTAAATGAGATGGTGGCGATGGCGAAGGCGAACGGGGCAAGTGATTTGCATCTGGAGCCGGGGTTGCCGCCGGCGATCCGGGTGCGGGGGACGTTGCGGGCGGCGGGTGCGCCGGTCGCCGGGAAGCTGCTTCTGGAGGCGGCGCATGAAATCATCGGGCCGGATGGCTGGAATGAATTTTTGGTGCGGCGTTCGTATGATCTTTCGCGGAACGTCCAGGGCGTGCGTTGCCGCATCAATGTGATGCACACATCGCGCGGGGTGGGCATGGCGGTGCGGTTGCTGGCGGGTTTCACGGCGACGCTGGAGAAGCTTAATTTGCATCCGGACCTCAAGAAATTAATTTCCAATACTCACGGATTGATTCTCATCAGCGGGCCGACGGGGTCAGGGAAATCGTCAACGATGGCGGCGATGATTCAGGAAATTAATCTGGTGGAGACGCGGCATATTGTGACGGTGGAAAGTCCGATTGAATATCAGTTCAAGCCGTACCGGGCGTACATCCGGCAGCGGGAAGTGGGGCGGGACACGCCGTCGTTCGAGCAGGCGTTGCTGGATGCGATGCGGGAGGACCCGGATGTGCTGATGGTGGGGGAGATGCGGGACCCGGAGACGATGCGGTTGACGATGAACGCGGCGGAGACGGGGCATCTGGTGCTGGCAACGGCGCATTCGGCGACGGCGAACGAGGCATTGCAGCGGGTGGTGGCGGCGTTTCCGGCGGAGGTGCAATCGGGCGTGTGCGCGCAACTGGCGGACAGTTTGGTGGCGGTAATCTGCCAGCGGCTGTTGTTCCGCGAAGATTTGAAAATGCAGGTGCCGGAGTGCGAAGTTTTGATACCGACGCACGCGGTGAAGAATTTCATCCGACGGGGAGAATTTTTCAAGCTGATGACGGTGATGGAAACGGGGGCGGAGCAGGGGATGTGGACGTACGCGCGGTATCGGACCTGGCTGGACAATCGGAAGACGTGGCATCGGGCGACGGACGGTGGCGAGGACGAGCCGGCGGGAGAACTTGGTGCGGTGGATGAAGTGAGGGTGGCGCCGCCGTTGCCGCCTCCGGTGGCAAGCGCTCCGGCCAGGGCGCCAGCGAGCAAGGCACCGTCGGGCGGGACGGCGCAGACAAGAGAAAACCTGCTGGAAATTCAACCCGAGGAAGGCGGGCTGGAGGCAATTATTTCCAAGCTGAAGTCGAAGCCTTGATGGGCGGGGAAGGGCAGACCAAAAAAGCGGAAATAGAGCTTGCAACGGCGCGGGGGATTGCTACCTTCTCCGTTCCTTTTGTAAGGAAAAAAATTTATGGCAAGAATTTGCGAATTAACCGGCACGGGCCCGATCAAGGGCAGTCACATCTGGCGCAGCGGCAAAGCGAAGAAGAAGGGCGGCATCGGCACGCACGTGACCGCGATCACGAAGCGGCGGTTCCTGCCGAACCTGCAGCGCGTGAAGGCGTTGATCAACGGCGAGGTGCGGTACATCCGCGTGACGGCGAACGCGCTGAAAAAGGGCATGGTGGTCAAGGCACCGAAGCGCACCTGGAAGAAGGACGCGCCGAAGAAGGCCTGACGGAAATTACAGCGGGATTTTTGCGAGGCGAAGTTCAAGGGAACTTCGCCTTTTGCATTAAGGGACGGGGCAGGGGAGGAAAGCCGGGGCTATTTGCCCTTGGAACGATGCATGGTGGCGCGTTTGAGTTCACGATCGGACTCGCGCTTTTTCAAATCCTCGCGCTTGTCGAAGGCCACCTTGCCGGCGCCGACGGCGAGCGCGACTTTGACGCGGCCATCCTTCCAGTAGAGGGAGAGCGGAAATAGGGCGTTGCCTTTGACGGAACTCAGGCCGAAAAGTTTGCGGATTTCCGATTTGTGGAGGAGCAGTTTGCGGGCGGCCTTGGGCTGGTGATTCTGGCGGTTGCCCTGGGCATACTCGTCAATGTGCATGTTGTAGAGGAAGACCTCGTCTTTCTCGACGCGCGCGAAGGCGTCCGCGATCTGGCCCTTGCCGGCGCGGAGGGACTTGACCTCGGTGCCATGCAGGACGATGCCGGCCTCGAAGGTTTCGAGGATGTGATAATCGCGGCGGGCTTTCGGGTTGTTGAGAATGTCAGCCATAAACAGGAACAGCCAGAAGCGAACTTCTGGCCGGTCGCGAAAAGATTGATGAACGGCCGCGCGGGTGCGTCAGCGGCGCTTGCGCTTTTTGGAGCCGTCGGACGGTTTTTCAACGTCGCTCAACTCGGGCATGTCCCAGCCGATTTTTTCCTCAATGATTTCCAGCAGCGCGATGTCCGCGGCGCCGAGGCCGGTGACATTAGCGATCAAGGGACGGCTGATGGCGCCGCCGCCGGAGTTGAGCTGGCGCACGCGGCGCGAGACGAGGTTGATCAGAACGTTGGGGTTGCCAACCTTCTCCAAAGCCTTTTTGCAAAATTCAGCGTTCAAGATTTTTGTCGATTACTAGAGCCGAAAAGAATAATGGAATCCGGACGCGAAGCAATGGAAAAAGGGCGGGAATCTAAGAGGAACAAGCGGTGGGTGTCGACCCGATGTAACTTGCTTGGATGCAATCCATTCCACGTTTACCGGGGTGATGAATGGTGTGGAAACGAGGGGACTGACAGGGTTGCGGAGGTGAAATCGCATAATCGCGAAAGCTTGGTGGGGCGAAACAACACTGCCAAACGAGCGATTGCCATGTGTTGGAGGACACCAGAGGCGGCAGCGAGTTGCTCCCGCTGCGATGTTTCCTTTGAGAAATCCCCCACGGAGTCGGCTGAGGTGAGTGTCCAAAATCGATACATTCCTTTTTGCAGGCTGCTAGATATCGGGAGAGCACGGCAGGCCGGTTGCCGGGGAGATGGGGGAGCGTTCTCATTCCTGCGAACAAAACAACATTGCCATCAAGCAAGTTACGAATCATCAGGGTATTATGCATAAAAGTAGTTTCATCATCGGTGTGCTTGGCACGAATATTGGTTACATCAGACAACGGAATCAGACGAACTGCGTCCAATTCCGGCCACCGTCACCGGATCGAACGTGAAGTTCGCGTAAACTGACAGACTGATGAGAACTGGACTGCAGAATTTAGAGCGGCGAATGCGGCGCACCGAACGAGGGGTGACGCTGGTCGAGGTGCTTGTGGCCTTTCTTATTTCGGGACTCGCCTTGGCGGGGATGGTGAGCGGGTATGTTTTTGCCAACACCTCCGCCGAGAAGTTCGCGCTGTCGCTGGCCGCCAATGCGCAGGCATCGCAAATGATGGAACAGATGCGCAGCGCCACCTGGGACACGTCCAGCTACCCGGTCGTTGATGACCTGACGGCGTCCAATTTTCCCAACCAGGTGGTCACGCTGGAATTGACCGCGAATGGAACCAATGTGATTTACGCCACCAATTTCCCTCAGATCACGACGATTTCCAGCAATCCGCCCCTGCGCCGCATCCGGGTGGACACGGTTTGGTGCTACCGGGGATACCAAGTGTGGACGAACACGATTGAAACCTGCCGCGCTCCCGACCAATGAAGTTCCCTAAATCATTTTCAAGTTCGTCCGGCGAAGGCCGGGCGGCCGCCGGCTTCACGCTTCCCGAGGCGCTCATCGCCACCGCGCTTTTTTCGATGCTGGTGCTGGGAATTGTCAGCGTCAATTTATTTGGCCTGAGGTGGTATCAAGTCGGCCAGAACAAGATGGTGGTGACGGACGCGGCGCGGGAGGCCGTCGGCCGGATGAGCGGCGAGCTCCGGAACTGCAATAACGCATTTGTGGGAAACGTTGCGAACGGAACATTCGTGGCGCATGTTGACGGGGAGGCGCAGACGGGGAACGGATTGATGATTTATACGACGACCAACACCAACAATTACGTCCTCTACTACGTCAACGTCACCAATCAGAGCTTCAACCGATTTACAACCGATCTGGGAACCAACGTCATAATCGCCAGCTCGGTGACGAACACGAATGTTTTTCAAGTGCAGGATTGTCTGGGGAATGTGCAAACGAACAATCAAAACAATCGCGTGATCTACTGCTCCCTGCAGTTTTTCTCGGCGCCCAACCAAAGTCCCGCGGTGGTCATTTACCAGGTCCAAACAGCGGTGGCCCCTAGGTCACAAAACTGAACGTGAAAACTCCAAAGAAATTCCAATCACGGGCCGCCGGCAACGCCCTCGTCATGACCATGATCATGACGGCCGTGGCGTTGATCCTCCTGGCCGGCATCATGTCATGGTCGGCCGGCAACGCCCGGCTGACGACCCGCTCCAATGAATATACCCGGGCCGTGGCGGCGGCCGAGGCGGCGACGGAAAAAGTGAACAGCCGGATGGCAAGCGATTATTTGAGCAGCGGCGAGGTCCAGGTGATCGCCAATCTGAACTCCTACCGCGCCACGGTGCCCACGGGTTCGGATTCGTCCTATTGGACCAACTGGGAATTCAGCGATGCCCAAGGCAATGTCGGCAGCACCTTTGTTCAACAGGGCGCCGTCAGCAATTATCAGGTCTTGACCGGGGCCTATGCCGGGCTTACCGGCTTTGCCTCAACCTACACCGTGGTTTCCGATGCGCGTGAGCCCAACATGCCCCAGAACGTGATCGCAGGTGTTCTGGAGGCCATTCAACTGACCCGCATTCCCATTTTTCAATTCGCGATGTACAGCTCGGGCGAGATGGAGGTGAGCTGCGGAAATCCATTCGTTGTCAACGGCCCGGTTCATTCCAACGGACAACTTTATGTCGAACCGGACAATTTGCTTACATTTCAATCCGGAGTCACGGCGGTTGGCAACGTTGTGTTCGGGCGCGACCCTCTGGACCCGCGTGGCGCGCCCGGGGGAGCGGTGACCTACGATGTTACTCCCG
>DATMLG010000103.1:0-6437 GCA_035570675.1 Verrucomicrobiia bacterium
CACTGGCTTCGGTAGCGAGATTCCGTTTCAAGCGGTATTTCAACAGGTTCGATTTCAAGACTTCAGAACGGCAGGGACGAACAGGTTTTGCCTCCAGGTTCCTGCCTTGGCTTCTACGGTTCAACATGTTAGCTGGCTTTCTAGTATTCATAACGTGTCGGGGCAGGGCACGCGTTCCGTACGACTGGTCAACTATCGTCACTGAATTGTAACGTGCTCCGGCACCGGAGGTTGGACGCCTGAGAGTGGGATTCCATTCAAACCCCGCGAACCCTTTGGCTCCTAATTGTCTGACAGGCAAACTCATAATCTGTTTAAAAGTAGTTGGAATATGTCGTTAACCGCCACCCCAACGACCACAACAGACAATAGCATAGTTAACTAACCAGTCAACTATTATTTTACACAATCTGGCCATAGATTGCCTGCCCTATGACAAAAAAGAGCCCAGTCAAGGGGTTGCGGTTACAAATGATATTTGACTGATTTTGCGAAGAATGGGGCGCCGGATTTGGGGATGAAGGGCTGATTTTTGCTGGCGCGGGGGCGGTTCTTGGTTTCTTCTGTCGTATCATGAATACAACCACCGCGCGGATGTCAGCCATGGGCATGATTTTTGGGTCATGGGTATTTTGCGCGGGTTGCGCATCGCCTGACGTAAAAGTCCCGTCATCCAGGCCGGTGGCCGGCCGGGCGTGGGAAATTCCTTTGGATGATCAGGCAACTTTGGACCTGCAATGGATTCCGGCCGGGACTTTTGCCATGGGCAGTCCGGAAGCGGATTCTTTTGCCAAAGCGGATGAAAAGCCGCAAGCACGGGTGACGCTGACGAAAGGATTTTGGATCGGCAAAACGACGGTGACGATCGGGCAATGGAAAAGCATGACCGGACTGGGCGTGCGGACGCAACTGGTGCAGATGATTCACGATGACACGCTTTACGATTTTGACGGCAAACAGGAGACGGCGCGCGATCACATGCGTTTTTCCCGCGATGCCGATCCGGCGCAATATCTGGCGCGGGAATTCGACAGCCTGCCGATATATTTTGTCAGTTGGAACGATGCGATGCAGTATTGCAAAGATTTGAACGAACGTGAGCGCGCGGCGGGACGCTTGCCGGCCGGTTACGAATATAATCTGCCGACCGAGGCACAATGGGAATACGCCTGCCGGGCAGGAACGACGGACGCAACGTATGCGGGGCCGATGATGATCGAGAACGGCAAGGCGCGGGTGCTGGACGACCTGGCGTGGTACAGCGGGAACAGCACCAACGGGTACACGGGCAAGGGTTTCAAAGTGGGTGGTGGCACCGGCGGGCCGCATCCGGTCGCGCAAAAGCAACCGAATGCCTGGGGGCTTTACGACATGACGGGGAATCTGTGGCAGTGGTGCCGCGATTGGTACGGAAAATATCCTGGAGGAGACTTGACCGACCCGACCGGGCCGGCAACGGGCACGGACCGGGTAAACCGGGGCGGGAGTTTTGGGAGCGGCCCGCGGGATGAACGTTCGGCGAACCGCGCGAAAAATCCGCCGGCGGAGGCGAGCGCGTATCGCGGGTTTCGCATCGCGCTTTGTCCGGTTCCTTGAAGCGGGACAAATAGCGGAACCAATTTACTTGCCCGGCAGGTCGGCGAGGTCGCACAGTTCTTTTTCGTTCAAATCGGATAATAATTGCCCGAGTCCTCAAGAAACAGTTGCCAGGCTTGAATTTGTGATTGGTAGAATCAGGATTCTTATGCAAAATGAGCCCGCATGCGCGATCTCAATTTCCTGCTCGACAAAAACCGGGCGTGGTCGGAAGAAATCCGGCGGCAAGACCCCCATTTTTTTCCAAATCTTTCGAAACAACAATCGCCGGAATATTTGTGGATCGGCTGCGCGGACAGCCGGGTGCCGGCGAACCAAATCGTAGGATTGCTGCCGGGCGAGCTGTTTGTGCATCGCAACGTGGCGAACCTGGTGGTGCATTCGGACCTGAACTGTTTGTCGGTGATGCAATTCGCGGTGGATTTGCTGAAGGTGAAGCACATCATTGTGTGCGGGCATTATGGCTGCAGCGGCGTGCGGGCAAGTTTTTACCGGGAGCGGCTGGGCCTGAGCGACAACTGGCTTCGGCACGTCCAGGATGTGCGACAGAAGTATGATGCATTACTGGAGCAATTTCCGGAGGACAACGCGAAGCTGACACGGCTGTGCGAACTGAACGTCATCGAGCAGGCGGTGAATGTGTGCCAGACGACGATTGTGCGCGAGGCATGGGAACGCGGCCAGGACCTGACGGTGCATGGCTGGGTGTACAGTTTGCAGGACGGATTGGTGAAGGACCTCAAGATGTCAACCAGCCAGCCGGACGATTTGGCGAAGGTTTTGCAGGATGCGCTGGGGCGGGTGGCGAAGAAGTAGAATGGCCACCGAAATATGGGTGGTGCGGGCGACTCGCCTGCCCCGGTTGGCGGATCACCCACCGGAAGAAACGAGCTGGCGTACAAGGAGCAGCGAGGAGATGAGTTCGGAGCCTCTCCGTCATTCCGTACGGCGGGTCGCCGGACGTCACAGGCGGGTCGCCTGTGCCACCCCGGCCGGAATCACGGAAACGAGCTGGACTGGGCGGCTTTCAAGGATTCGACCGTCCACGGCGCGGGCTGGACGATGATGCAATACTCCAGATTCCGTGACCCGCCGGCGCGGATGGCGGCGGGCCGGGGCGCGAGAATGGCGGCGCAGGCAAAGCGGAACGTTCGCGCCACATCATTGACCATATACCACGGCGGATTGCGGCCGAGATTTTGGCGCGAGCTGAGAATGGCCAGGCTGCCGACAGGTTTGTCGGCATCGGTGAAGTTGAAGGCCACGGCGTCGGCCTTGGGGCGCGCGCGGTCGCTGATAAAATTGGTCACCGGGCCGGCGATGGAAAGCATGCTCACATTCAAGGGCAGTCCGGCCATGCGAAAAGCCAGCCCCGCGTAGCCGCCATTGGTCTGGCCATCGGGTTCGCCGGGCATGGGCGTGCGGTCGAGGACGATGGGTTCCGGCCCCGCGACAAAATGCGCCTTCCAGCGGATGGTGTAGGAGCCATCGGCCGCGGGCGCGCTGACGGTGATTTCGCGATGCTCGGTCAGGTCCACCTGGTTGGAGGGGCTGACATACTTGAGGTCCAGGTGGATGGTCGCGCCGCCGTCGGGCGTGGTCTGGATGACGGGCGGATCCCAGCGAGTGCTGCCCTGGGCACGGCCGGTGGCGCGGTCTTCCTCCCAGTAATTGATGTGATTGGTGGAGTGGAGGGGGTAGATGTATTTCCAGGAAAACCAGAGGCCGTAATGCCAGGGATGGTCCTCGGGCTTGAAATTGGTCAGGGCCGGGCCGCCGGCGACGCTGACGGGGTGAAAGAAGGGTTTGCCTTTTGCGGGATCGAAACTGAACCGCCAGACGACGTTCGTGCCGGAAAGCCAGGCGATGGAGGTGTCATCGCGCTGCCAGTCGGCCCGGACGAGATTTGGGGTGAAGAAGAGGAAGGAAAGACAGGCCAGGCGAAGCCAAGTTAATTGGGAAGCCCCTCTCCCCGTCCCAATGGCTTCCCAAGCCCGCCACGAGTTAGTTGCCCAATTTGGGACGTGCGCTTCGCGCAATGTGGTCCCCGCGCGTTCCTTGCGGGGCGAGGGAGAAGAGGCGCGCTTATCAATGCTATGACGCCCGTAGGCGGCTTTACAGAATGTGCGGGCATGTGTTAGTTTGGCTGGCATACACATAGTTTTGGCGAATACTATTCGCGCGGTCAAGCAACGCTTCGGTACGGCAGTTCTGGAGATGCCATCTCTTGAATCGAACCGAAAACGCCATGCGAGTACAAATTGCGAAAGACATTAGAAAGAATAAAAAATGAAATCCTCGCGCCGGAGATGGTTGTCCGCCGGATTCCTGCTCTTTGTAGTCGTTGGATGGATGATGGGGCAGATTGATTATGCGAGGCTTGTTGATGGTAAACGGCCGTTGTTTGCGCGATACACCTTGTATCTCGCTGACGGAGGTTCGGTTCAATATTTGGGATTGGGCTATACTGTTGGCGACCATCATCAGATTTGGGATATAGAATCGCCAGACGTGCAGACGAACATGCCGGGGAAGCCCATCATCCTATCTGGCATGAGTACGAATTCATCATGGGGCCCTGCGCTACTTACGCGATACCGGGTTGGGCCAACACTTGACTACTGGACTCCGTTTATGAGTCGCGAGAGGCTCAACGTTATTGTCGAGACAAACTAGCAAGGAGGATTTCGTCGCATCAGAAGTTTAGAAAATTTCACATTGATACTACCTTGCGAGCCCGTTGATTGAAAAGAAGAGCATGCACAAAAATAACTCCACCCAGTTAACGCGCCGGGATTTTTTGCGGCGGGCGGTTGCGGCTTCGGGTGCGCTGGCGTTTCCGTTGATTGTTCCGAGCCGTTTGTTCGGTGCTGACGCGCCGAGCAATCGTGTGCGGGTCGGGCATATTGGTTGCGGCCGGATTGCCACGGTTCATGACATGCCGGGAGTGGTGAAGGCGGATTTGGCGGACGTGGTGGCGGTGTGCGATCTGGATTCCAAACGCGCGACGGCCGGCAAGGCGACGGTGGAGAAGCTGCATCGGGATAATAATCTGCGCGTGCCGGAAATCACGGTTTACACGGATTATCATGAATTGCTGGCGCGCCCGGACATTGACGCGGTGGTCATCAGTTTGCCGGACCATTGGCACGCGGAGATGGCGCTGGCGGCGACGCTGGCGGGCAAGGACATTTACCTGCAAAAACCGTTCACGATGACGCACGCGGAGGGGATCGTGGTGCGTGACGCGGTGGTGAAGAGCGGACGGATTTTCCAGATCGGCAGCCAGCAACGGTCGTGGGGGCCGAATTATCAATTTCGCAAGGCGTGCGAATTTGTGCGCAGCGGGCGCGTGGGCCAGTTGCAGCGGGTGGAAATTGGATTGCCCGTGGACCCGACGGCGCCGGATGATCCCGAGCAACGCATCCCAAGGAACCTCAACTACGACCGCTGGCTGGGCCCGACGGAGAACGCCTATTACACCGAACAGCGCGTGCATTCGCAGACGGACGTGAAGTCGCGTCCGGGCTGGCTGCGGCACGACGCGTATTGCCTGGGAATGATCACGGGCTGGGGCGCGCATCATTTTGACACGGCGCATTGGGGGATGGATTGCGAATTGAGCGGGCCGAGCCGCATCGAAGGCCGGGGCGATTTCCCGAAGAACAAGATTTGGAATGTGCACGGGGCGTTCGAGGTGGAGTTGCAATATCCACGCCGCATCCGCGTGAACGTGTCGGACAAATATCCGACGGGGATAAAATTCATCGGCGACGAGGGGTGGATTTTTGTAACGCGCGAAGACACGAAGACGACGTCCAGCGATCCGGCGGCGAAACCGACGACGTTGAAGCCGCTGGACGCGAGCGATGCCAAGCTGCTGGATCCGAACGGGGTGACGGTGCATTTATACGGGGGCGACGAGCATCACAAGAACTGGCTGGAGTGCGTGAAATCGAGGAAGACGCCGGTCGCGCCCGCGCCCATCGCGGAACGCAGCACGAGCGCGTGCATCGTGAGCTGGATTTCCATGAAGCTGAACCGGCCGTTGAACTGGGACGTGGAGAAGGGTCAGTTTCTCAACGACGACGAGGCCAATGCGATGCTGACCAAGCCGGAACGGGCATCGTACGGGGCATTGCGTCTCGCGGCGGCCCGGGGTTAAGCTGCCAATGATGCGACGTGCATTCCTGCTGATTCTGGTGAGCGCCGCGCTGGCATTTCAAAACATCATGGCGCAAACCAACGCCGCGCGTTTTCGTTTGATGACGCTGGATCCGGGGCATTTTCATGCGTCGCTGGTCCAGAAATTCATGTATGCGGACATGGACCCGGTCGTGCATGTGTATGCGCCGGACGGCGATGATTTGTCGGAACATCTCAAGCGCATTGCGAGCTTCAACAGCCGGACGAACGAGCCGACGCACTGGCGGGAGGAGGTTTATTCGGAGCCGGATTTTTTTGAAAAGATGCTGGCGGACAAGCCGGGGAACGTCGTGGTGCTGGCCGGAAAAAGCGCGAAGAAGGCGGATTATATTCTGCGCTCGGTGCAGGACGGCTTGAATGTGCTGGCCGACAAACCGATGGTGGTGCGTCCGGAGGATTTGCCGAAGTTGGAACAGGCGTTCACGGTGGCGGCGTCGAATCACGTCCTGCTTTACGACATCATGACCGAGCGTTACGAGATCACGACGCTGTTGCAGCGCGAGCTTTCGCAGCAGCCGGCGCTTTTCGGGCAACTGGAAAAGGGCACGCCGGAGAATCCCGCCGTGCAGATGGAGAGCATCCATTACATTTCAAAAATTGTGGCGGGCGCGCCGTTGAAACGGCCGACGTGGTTT
>DATMLG010000104.1:0-2657 GCA_035570675.1 Verrucomicrobiia bacterium
TGGGAGGTTGACCCGGACCTCCAGATTGTCATTTGCACGGCGTATTCCGATTGCAGCTGGGATGAAATGCTGCGAAAGCTGGGGCAATCCGACCGGCTGGTCATTCTCAAGAAGCCGTTTGACAGCATCGAAGTTTTGCAACTGGCCAACAGCCTGACCCGAAAATGGCAGCTGCTCCAAGAGTCCAAAGGCAAGGTGATTGACCTGGAGAAAATGGTGGTGGCGCGGACGGCGCAAATGGTCCAGGAGCAGGAGAAGTTCCGGAGCATTTTTGAGAATTCGCCGGACGGCATTTATCAAATCACGCCGCAGGGCGGCTTTTTGGCCGCCAATCCCGCGTTGGCGGGCATCTACGGCTATGCGTCCCCGGAGGAATTGATAGCGCAATTGACTGAGGTGCAAAGCCAGCTCTACGTGGATCCGAAACGGCTGCAGGAATTCCGACAACGCCTCGAACAGGAACGGATTGTCCGGGGGTTCGAATCGGAAATCCGCTGCAAGGACGGCTCGACGAGGTGGGTCAGTGAAACCGCCTGCAAGGCCACGAGGCTCGACGGCACCCCGCTTTATTACCAAGGGTTCGTCGTGGACATCACCGCGCAAAAGCAGGCCCGGCAGGAACGCAACCTGATGGAGGCACATTTGCGGCAGGCACAGAAACTTGAGTCCGTGGGCCAGCTTGCCGCCGGAATTGCCCATGAGATCAACACCCCGATCCAGTATATCGGGGACAATATACGCTTTGTTTTGGAGTCGTTTAACGAATTGGGCGGTCTGCTGGCCGAGTGCCAGAGGCTGGCGACGGCAGTTCAAACCCATTCGGCCACCGCCGAGATGCTGACCACCGTGGAGTCCATCAGCCGGACGGCTGATCTGGAGTATCTGGGCCGGGAAATTCCAGCGGCCGCCCGGCAGTCCCTGGAAGGGGTGAAGCACGTGGCCAAAATCGTTCACGCGATGAAGGAATTCTCCCACCCGGGCAGCACGGAAAAGATTCCCGTTGACCTGAATCACGCCATTGAAACCACGCTAACGGTCGCGCGCAACGAGTGGAAATACATCGCCGAGGCAGTTACGGAACTGGCGCCCGACCTGCCGCCGGTCCCCGGTCTGCCCGGGGAACTCAACCAGGTCATTCTGAATCTGATCGTCAACGCCGCCCACGCCATTGGCGATGTCGTAAAAAATGTTGAAGGTACCAAAGGGACAATAAAGATCGTGACGCGTCTGGCCGGTCCGTGGGCTGAGATTGAGATTTCCGACACGGGCGGGGGGATTCCGGA
Organism: Verrucomicrobiia bacterium; assembly: GCA_035570675.1. Classification (GTDB taxonomy): domain Bacteria; phylum Verrucomicrobiota; class Verrucomicrobiia; order Limisphaerales; family Pedosphaeraceae; genus DATMLG01. The sequence goes on from DATMLG010000104.1 coordinate 1,284, forward strand.
GGAAATTAGACATCGGATCTTCGAGCCCTTTTTTACGACCAAGGAAGTTGGCCGGGGAACCGGGCAGGGACTGGCGATCGCCCGGTCAACCATTGTGAAGAAGCACGAGGGGGAGCTATTTTTCGAATCCACCGTGGGCCGGGGCACCGCGTTCACGATCCGGCTGCCGGTTGCCCCGCACTCCGCCAAAAGCTGACGCGCACAGTTCGCTAGGGAACCGGCGGCGTCATCCATTCCACCCGCAGCAATTTAACGGCATTCAGCGCGAATTGCATTGCGACCGCCGCAAGCAACAGTCCCATGATGCGAATGGCGATGCTGGTCGCGATGGGGCTCAACCACCGTGCCCCCTGCGCCGACCAGCGCAAAATCAAATAACTGGCCGCGGAAACCGCGGCAATGCATCCGCACAACGCAATCTTCTGTTCAATTCCCACCGCTTGATTTTCCAGCAGAATCGCCGTCGAAATCGCACCCGGTCCCGCCAGCATGGGCACCGCCAGCGGCGTGATTGCGATGTCGGTTTTTTCCGTGCCGGCGGCCGTTTCCTCCGTCGTTTCCTGCACGCGCGAGCGCCGCGCGCGGAGCATGTCCAGCGCCACCAGCAGCAGCACCACACTGGCCGCGAGTTCAAATGCCGGCATGGTGATTCCCAGCAGCTTGAATATCAATTGTCCCGCCAGCGCGAATACCGCCAGCACCCCGGCCATGACGCAACATGCCAGCCGCGCCATCCGGATGCGTTGCTCGGGCCCGTCCTGCGGAGTCATGGCGATGAACGCCGGCACGGCGGCCAGCGGATCCACAATGACAAACAGCGAACTGAATGCGAGCAGGATGTAGCCCGGCAAAGTCATGGTATCTGCCGAAAAAACCGGGGCAAATGCTTCCCCCGTTTCACCACGCCGGGAAAGGCTTCAATTATTCGTCTTGGTCACGATCTTCCCAACGTCCGAAGCCTTGATGGTTTCAATCTTCTCGCCGTGTTTCAGCCCTTCCGCCGAAGGCACCTTGATGATGTCGCTCGTCATTTGCGAGGGCTGCGATGGCGGAGTGGGCTTGGTGGAGAGGAGTTCCACCTCAAAAATCAGCGTTTCATCCGGGCCAATGGCGGGCGAATGGCCTCTTGGGCCATAGCCCAGGTCGGATGGAATAAACAACTGCCACTTGGAACCCACGGGCATGAGTTGAAGCGCCTGGGTCCAGCCGGGAATCACCCGGTTCGCCTGAAATTCATGTGTCCCGCTGTCAAACTCCGTGCCGTCCACGTGTGTTCCCCGGTAATTGACCGAGACCGTGTCGTCCGCCTTGGGCATCTCACCCGTTCCCGCCGTCAGAATTTTGTATTGCAGACCGTTGGTCAGCGTGATCACG
>DATMLG010000105.1:0-3348 GCA_035570675.1 Verrucomicrobiia bacterium
CCGCGCGGTTTTCCTGGGTCAGCTTCACCGCCGACCAGATGTGCAGCGTGACAATGACCAGCAGGGCGATGCGCGCCGGCCACAGCAGCTCGACGTTGCCCTGCAAAAACGCGCCGTAACGGTTCAACGACTCCCAGCCGAGGAAAATTTGCAGATTGCCCACCAGATGCAGGAACACGAAGAGGAAAAGGCACACGCCGGTGGCGGCCATGATGAACTTCTTGCCCACCGAGGAGGTGAATAATTTTGCCGCGTTCATCGAATGCAGACTAAACAATACTTATGCAACCCCAGGTTCGGGATGCCTAAGTGAGCTAATCTAATAATGGCCGGGGATATCGTCAATGAATCTTAACAAGTATAAGCCCGGCTTGCGCGGAATTAATTTTCCCTTATCAGCTTCCCTGCGCCAGGCGCTCCAATTCGAGCAGGGAGCCGATCCGGTCGGGAGCGCCGACGTTTTGGCCGCGGTCGATGAGCCGTGCCTGGAAGCCGGCGGATTCCGCGCCGCGCAGGTCCTCGCGCGTGCTGTCGCCGACATGCAGAATAAATTCCGGGGCCAAACCGAGCTTTCGCGCCGCGTGTTCAAAGATGACCGGTGACGGCTTGGAGAAGCCGATTTCACAGGAGACAACAACGGTTTCAAGATATTTTCGCAGGCCAAGCCGTTCCAAGAGCGGTTGCAGGCGTTCGTCCCAGTTGGAGATGACGGCGAGGTTGATGCCGAGTGAGGCCAGCGCATCTATCGCCGGTTTCACATCGTCAAAAATCTGCCAGACATCCGGCTCCGCAAACCGGTCGAAGAGATGGGGGAAAAACGACGCGCTGGGCGGTTGTTCCGTCAACCCCTCGAACACGCGATCCACCAGCGAGGCCCATTCATCGCGGCCGTGGTGGAAGTTTTCGAGACCGCGCCAGGCGGCGGCGAAACGTTCGTCAAGCAGCGCGGGAGAAATTATGCGCTGACCATGTTTGGCAGCGACCTGGGAATAGACTTCTCCCACAGATGGCCAGGGCCTTATGAGAGTGCCCCCGACATCAAAGGTCACCGCCTGGATGTTTAGGGCTTTTGACATTTTGCGGCGGCGCGTGCGGTCAAGTCCGGGCCAGCGCCGCTCCCCACTCATTGAGGTCGCGTTCGTTTCCCGGGCTCGCGGGCGCAAGCTGGAGCAGTTCCATCGCTTCGCCGACCAGATAAAGTGAGCCGGTGACGACAACAAAAGGGTCGTTTTGCGCACGATGCAAGGCGTCCGCCAGCGAAGGGCACACTTCAATTTCCGCCTTTGGATTGGCAGCGCGGCAGGCGGGCAGCAGTTCGTCCGGCGTCGCGCTACGGCGGCTGCTCACGGGGACAAGCAGAATGCGCGCGGCCAGCGGCGCGAGGATTTCGCACATCGGCAGCCAGTCCTTGTCGCGCAAAATGCCAAGGATGAACGTGGGTGTCCTCGTCCCAAAGTAAGTACGCAAGGCGGTGCGCAACATCTCCGCACTACCGACGTTATGCGCTCCGTCCAGCAGCAATTTCCGGCCTGGAGCGCGCTCCACGAGTTGCAGGCGGCCGGCCCATTCGACACGTGACAACCCGGCACGGATGGTTTCCTGCGTCACGGGAATCTGATCGGCCAGGGCCATGACGGTATGCGCGGCGACGGCGGCGTTCAAACGCTGGTGTTCGCCAAGCAGCGGCAGTTGCAAGCCGCGCATCGGATGATTTTCCGTCTGCGCCCAGGTGATAAGGCGAAACGGCGCGTTCTGCCGTCGCGCGGTTTCAAACAGGATGCGGAAGGCTTCCGGATTGTCCACGGCGGTGATAACCGGCACGCCGGGCTTGATAATGCCCGCCTTTTCCGAAGCAATTCTGTCCAGCGTGTCACCGAGCCATTGCTGGTGGTCGAACTGGATGTTGGTGATGACGCTGGCGAGCGGAGTGACGATGTTGGTGGCGTCCAGCCGGCCGCCGAGGCCCGTTTCCCAGATGACCAGGTCGCATTCCCGTTCCGCGAAATAGCGTAAAGCCATGACGGTCACGACTTCGAAGAAGGTGGGATTTGTATCCGCGGAGAATTGCGAGAGCAACGCCTGCATTTCCCCGGCCAGCCGGGCAACATCCGGTTTGCCGACCGGCTGACGGTTTACCTGGATGCGTTCACCAAACGCCACGAGGTGCGGCGAGGTGAAGAGGCCAACGCGAAGCCCTGACGCGCGGTAAATGCTTTCCAGCATGGCGCAGGTCGAGCCCTTGCCGTTCGTGCCGGCCACGTGGATGAAGCGGAGCCGTTGCTGCGGATTGCCGGCCAACGCCGCCAGTTGCAGCGTGTTCTCCAACCCCGGCCGGGAGCCGAACAACTGGAGGTCGTAGAGAAACTTGATGGCGTCCGGGTAGTTCATCGAAAAGGTAGAGGGCAGAAGTGAGAATGCAGAAAAACTTAACTCAATGGCTCTTTGTTCGTTCCGACTTCAAATCACTTCCATCATTCTTCATTCTGCCTGCTCACTTCTTACTTTCCTACAGCCCCTTTTGATGCTGCCGGGCGTGGGCCGCCGCGATGAAGCCGCGGAACAGCGGGTGCGGCTGGTGCGGCTTGCTGTGAAATTCCGGATGAAACTGGCTGCCGATGTAAAAGGGGTGTTTGGGCAGTTCCATGATTTCCACGAGCTTGCCGTCGACGGAATTGCCGCTGAACACGACGTCGGCCTTCGCGAAGCGATCGCGGTAGGCGTTGTTGAATTCGTAGCGATGGCGGTGACGTTCGTTGATGACGAAAGCGCCGTACAACTGAGCGGCCCGCGTGCCCACCACGAGCTGGCAAGGCTGCGCACCCAGCCGCATGCTGCCGCCCATTTTGGTGACTTCCCTCTGCTCATCCAGCAGGGCGATGACGGGATGCGGGGTGTTGGGATCAAATTCCGTGGAGTGCGCCTTTTCCAGTTTTAAAACGTTGCGGGCAAATTCAATGGTGGCGATCTGCATGCCGAGGCACAGGCCCAGATAAGGAACATTGTTCTCGCGGGCGTATTTTGCGGCCATGATCTTGCCCTCGATGCCGCGCTCGCCGAAGCCACCTGGCACCAGAATGCCGCCCAGCCCCTTCAACAGCGTGGCGGAGCCTTCGCGTTCGAGCATTTCGGAGTCCACCTTCTGGATTTCAACGCCGCAATCGTTGGCGATGCCGCCATGAATGATGGCTTCGTAGACAGACTTGTAGGCGTCGTTGAGCTCGATGTATTTGCCGACGACACCGATGCGGACGCGGTGCTGCGGGGCGATGAGTTTGCGGATAATTTCCTGCCAGTGGGACATGTTGGCGACGGTGACATCGAGATGCAACTGGCGGCAGACCAGGTCAT